>NZ_BAAKGN010000059.1:0-49243 GCF_059704265.1 Secundilactobacillus sp. MJ173 | reverse complement strand
AAATATGTCATGTGTCTTTGCAGTTATGGGCACATTGCTTGATTTAATTGTATTTTGACCCAATATGCCAATTTGAAAGGGATCTCTTCATGTCCTTACAGATCTTGTTTTCCCTCATTACCAAAAATGGTAAAACAAAGCCCATATAAGCAGACTCTATTTTACCATTCAATCCTTAACTTCGCCTATTTTTTAACACCAGTTACTAAACACTGGCTCTATTCTCGCCGTTTTCTCAACGTCCACCCTAGCACGATCAATGCAACCACACTAAAAATCAGTAACAACCAAAGGGCCCACTGGCTACCTAACATGGTACCCACTGCCTGTGACCGTCCCTTTTGACCACTAGCGACAATGGCTGAAGCAACCGCAGTTCCTAGGGCCGCCGCGAACTGTTGCAGGGTATTCATAATGGCGTTGCCGTCCGCTTGTTGGCGTTGGGACAATTGGTTCAGTGTATCAGTCAACACATTACCAAAGGCCAGTCCAATTCCCAACATAAAGCCCGCGTACAAGCCAATAACTTGACCATCACTCAACGGCATGCGGAACAATCCAAACGCAATCATCGAAACGAACACAATGGTTGCACCAATCAAGATTGGTCGCCGCGGACCAAAATGATCATATAGACGCCCACTAATGGGTGCCAGCACTGCGCCAAGCGCCGCGCCGGGAAGCACTATCAAACCGGCTTGTAACGCGGTGGCTTTATTAACCAGCTGTAAATAATTCGGCAAGATGAACGACAATCCTAACGCCATCATCTGGAACATCAAGAAAGCGAAGGCGTGTTGAGAAAAGCTGGCGCGACTAAAGGGTGTTAAATCCAAAATGGGCTGTGTTTGTCGCCGCTCTCTTAGAACAAATACGACCAACGCAATGACGCCTACTATGAAAGCAGTCCAGGCGAGAAGATGCGAAATCGTATTCGAATTAAATTCACTCACACCAAAAATAAGGCCACTGAAAGCCAGAATAAGTAACAGGACACTCAAAACATCTAAATGACTTGGCTTCAGAGCTTGTTTCTGTCGGATGCAGCTAATACCTAATACCAATGAAATCACGAGAACTGGTAGTAAGAAAACGAAAATGTACCGCCAGCTTAAATACGTGGTCACTATGCCGCCAAAAGTTGGCCCAATTGCGGGAGCGATCCCTGTGATCAGCGTCCCTACCCCCATCATGGCACCAATTCTCGAACGGGGAACCTGCTCTAAAATGATGTTAAACATTAACGGTAAGGCAATCCCCGTACCCAGGCCCTGTACGGCACGTCCCAACAGTAATACCCAAAAAGTCGGCGCGCTGCCATCTAAAATCAGACCCAGCATAAACAGTAGATTAGCGACAATAAAGAGCTGTCGCATCTTAAATGTCCGCTTAAGGTACGCGGATAGCGGAATGACTGCTGCGACGATCAACAGATACAGCGTCGTTAGCCACTGTACTGTACTGGTATTGACATCAAATTCGTGCATGATCGTGGGAAAAGTAATGTTCATGGCAGTTTCTACGATGACACCGCTAAATGACAGTAATCCGGTGGCAAAAATTGCCCCAATTACGCGACGTTCAATTCGCGTCTCGCTCATTTTGCCACCCCCTTGATCCAATATTGCAGCATACGTTCGAAATCAGCGCGCTCAGAAGCGGTAAACTGTTCAACAAATCCCGCCTGAATGCGATCCATATAAGCTTGAGTAATTTGTTGGAGTTGCTTGCCCTTAGTGGTCAACGTGACTTGTTTTTGCCGACCATCTTCTACGTAGCGTGCTTGTTTCACTAGGTCACGAGCCTGCATACGTTGCAGCAGCACCGTAGCAGTGGACCGGCGGATACTAAATTCGTTCTCAATATCACGCTGAAGACAGACACCTCCCACGTTGCCAAGAAAATCCAGTATCGACATTTGAGTCCCCGTTAAATTGTATTGACGCGCGTAATCGTCCATTTGTCTAATCAATTGATTATCTGCTAACTTAATCAATCGACCGTAATTTGTTTCCACTTAATCAAATCCTTTCGTTAGCCGACTAACGATTATCTTAGCACGATATCTAATCGCAAACAATACAAAAAGATTAAGGGTATCGACTATAAGCTATTTAACAAATCGAGCCTGATATCAAACCTCAATTAGCCGAAGACGATACACAATATTGTCCGCTATTCCAAGGGATTATTAAATCGGGTAGAAGTTAATGACGATTGCCTTTAAAAGACCACTACCAGAATTTTGGTAGATATGTTGATTGGTTGGATCAAAGCGAGTGGCATCATCTTGATTTAAAACGATTTTTTTACCACCAATTACCAACGTCAATTGGCCAGTCAAAACCATCACATACTCTTCCGAATCCAGGTTTTGATTAGTCTTGGCATGACCAACAGAAGTATAGCTAGTACCCTCATCCAGTTCTATTTGGAAAAGCTCGAAGTTATGATGTGGCGAATCAGAATAATAACCATAAATTCGGTAATGACCATCGGGTGATCGCTGTTGGTTAATTTCGTCTTTTTTAATGATTTTACTAGTCGATTTAGGTCCCTCCAACAAAGTCGTGTACGGAATATTTAACCCAATACAAATTTTCCAAATGGTATTGATTGTGGGACTAGTCCCGTTATTTTCAATTTGAGAAAGCATTCCTTTACTCACACCAGAAAGTGCTGCAAGTTCTGTTAGACTTAATCCTCTTTCACTTCGGATTCTTTTGAGATTTTTACTAACAATCATTCCAATATTCATGGTAAAAACTCCTTAATTGTTATTGACATAGAATTAAAAATGCATTAAAGTTCTATTTGTGTTTAGTATATTGAACATTTAAATAATATATTAAACATCAACTACGGTGAAAATCAATTATAGCCACTTCGCCGTTTAAAAATAATTAAAGAATGGAGGTAATACTTTGTGGATAATAAGTTAACCGTTTCAAGCGCAGCAAAAGAAATACTTCCAACAGTATTTGGATACATCGGAATCGGCTTAGCTTATGGCATCGTGGGAAAAGCTTCAGGATTGAACCCATTTATGATCACTTTGATGTCATTAATTACATATGGCGGTGCTTCGCAATTCATTATCATTAGCATGCTTGCAGCACACAGTCCAATGCTATCAATTATTTTATCAGCTTTTTTAGTTAACTCTCGTATGATCCTGATGAGTACTACTTTAGCACCTTATTTTCAAAAAGAAAATCTGCTTAAAAATATTATTTTAGGTGGGCTGGTTACGGATGAAAGTTTTGCACTCAGTATGAATAAGGTTAACTACACCAATCGAAAACTGAATTTTACTTGGTTCAATACAGTAAACTTCATTGCTTATGGTGTGTGGGCACTTGCTTCTCTAATGGGCGCTTTATTAGGTAACTTCATTACTAACCCCGATAAATTCGGTTTGAATTTTGCCTTAGTCGCCATGTTTATTGGCTTGCTTTACCTGCAATTGGTCAGTGATAAATCCATTAAATTTAGTCTACAACTACTGGTGGTTGGCTTTGTTTTAATTGCAACTTTCATCGGCATTATTTTTATTCCTGCAAATCTATTAACACTGGTGATCACATTATTAGCTTGTGAATTTGGGGTGGTGATAAAACATGCCTTCTTCTAACTTTATTTTATTAACAATCTTAGGATCCGGATTGGCAACTTGGTTATCTAGAATCATGCCATTCGTTATTTTAAAAAAATTTAGATTATCCAAAGGAGTCGTAGAATTTTTAAGCTTCGTCCCCGTTTCAATTATGTCAGCTTTATGGTTTGAAAATTTGTTTATCCAGCATCTAGGTCACCTGCCCTCGTTAGACGTTCCCAACCTGCTGGCATCTTTGCCAACAGTGTTAAGTGCAATCATTTCCAAAAATTTATTGGTCACTGTAGTTGTTGGCGTTATCTCACTAGGCTTTTTAAGACTCGTTTTGGGAATGTAAGTCACCTTAGCAATGCTTTGAAAACGTAGCTCACTAAAAAACAGCCATTCATTAAGCAAATACATACTTAATGAATGGCTGTTTTGACTTACCCCTATTAGTTTAAAAGGTAAACTTGTATTTAATGACCAATCTCGGTCGCTTGTGTATATCCACTCCATCTTCATAGAGTTGCAAATAATTGGTAGCCTCAATGTCACCATCGTCAGACCGCTGGTTTAGTTCCCTAAGTGCGGCTGTTTTCAACATAAACCATGCCCAGCCACGACCAAATAAGTGTCTGTAAAGTTCTTCGTTTGTTTCATCTTGCATTGTTAATGCGCGCCTCTGTTCTGATTTATAGTTCACTTATACTGATATTACCATAATACTTAGTTGAAAGGGCAGCCAGTTTCTAATCTTGCTCTAAATACATTTGCCATGCCTGATCAAACACCGTCATGGACGGCAAATAACTGGCGTTTTCTTCAAGATACTTGGATAACACGTCAAATTGTGTCTCTTGCTTTGGAAAGGCCTGATCATAAAACGCATTATTCGCAAATTCAGCCACGGGTTCGTAATCTTCGGGATTGCGCTGCGTCATTAAAAACTGGTAAAAACTTTGTCTCACGATGACCCCTCCTTTAGGATTTGGACTTTGGAATCAACACTTTAAACTCAAATTTGCCAGCACCGTTCATATCGATTTTTTCGGCACGGTACTGAACCCCATTCGTCCTAAAACGTTGCAGATCCATCGTAATCGTCTTCTGATGGACGTTTAATTCCACCCATTTCGGTAAATTATACTGTGCCTTAATGTAACTGAGTACCGCACTGACGGGGACGTTTAACTGTCCCACCGCCAATTTACCAGCCTTAAGTTGAACATTACCATTCGCCAAAACGGTTGGTTTCAAGGTTAACCCAAAGTTTACTGGCAGACCCAGTAACTTTGTTTGACCAGTAAGAACGGCATCTTGGTGCACTTCAAACTGATAATCAACCTTTTGTCGGCTTTGATCCTGAAACTGGTTTAAATAGTAAGCAGCCATAGCGTTTAACTGTTTTTTATTCAGATTGACGTTGAAACTAGCCGCTGTTGCGGGTGCGCTGGTTGAGACGGCACTTTCTTTTGGCGCTGAAAACATTTTAACGCCCATGGTACCAATCCCTAGAACGATCACAGCCACCAATGCAATAAACGCCCATTTCCATGGATTAACTGTTTTCTTTGCTGCTGTTTGTGCTTGTCGACTTCCTGTGTTCAAAACATCACCTCAAAATCTATCGTTGACGCCAATTAACATTATTTTGAATGGCTTGACTTAACTTAGTCGCCATCACATTATAACCCTTTTTGTTGGGATGAAAATGATCTTCAGTGGATAAGTAAGCGTTCTTTTCCTTACTATCCTGGGTCTTTAGCAGCTGTTCGACTTTTTCTGGATCTACGAAGGCCTGATCGTTTTGCCGATTTTCCGTTTTCAGCTTGGCTTGCGCACTGGCCGACTGATACTGACCATGCGAAAGGGTTGCGTTAACGTTGACAAAATGCGTCCGTGACTGACTTTCCGCCACTTTTTGATTCACTTGATTCCACTGATCAACAGATGAGCTGATCATCGTGGCATTGGTAAAGTAAACGTACACTGGATTATAAATGCCGAATAAATAAACTTGAGCATGGGGGTTCACTTCATGCACATCAGCGACCAGTTGTGTGAGCTTTTGCTGGTATTCCGTCTTCAGTGGTGCCATCTTTTTAGTCATCTCAGTGTCACTGTTCACCATAATGTTCTTTTCTAAGGACTGCAGCAGATCATTACCACCAGCCGTCAGTGCGATCACGTCCGCTTTTCGCAACGAACGTCGTAACTTCTGATTCGTTTGAACACGGTGATCGATTTGATCACTGCGTTCACCACCAATTCCGTAATTTGCGGTTTGAGGTTTCACGTAGTAAGTCTGACTGAGCTGCTTTTTTAAGAGCGGTAAATATCCCGAATGATCATGGTCATAACCGATTCCTTGTGTAAGGGAATCACCCACACCCACGATCCTGACCGTTTTGAGCACGATTGGTTTCTTCTGTTGAATACTCTTGGAACCCGACTGATGCTGAAGCCAGAACCAGCCACCACCGATGATCACGATTAAGATTACTAAAAGCAAAAACCATTTTAAAAATCGACGCATGTCAAAACCCCTTTATTAAGCGTATACGCATTATTCCATAAGCATACAACCAGTTAAAATGACAAATGAGATGGCCTGATGACCATCTCATTCATTCTATACGACCTACCGCCGTTATCAGGCTAAGTTTTAATTAAATTTTTGTTTCCAAGACACTAGTCATCAAAATAGTAAACCAGTGCAAAGGCGCCTGGACCACCATGAGTGGCAATAATCGGCACCGTCTCACGAACCAAGATATCAAGGTTAGGAAACATGGGTTTAAGATGCTTTAAAATGTCGTCAACCATGCCCTCAGCGTGCACGTGAGAAATGCCAATGGCTTTGATGTTCGGCGTATTTTTCATCTGTTCATAAACCTTGTCATAGAATCGGTCAATGGTCTTCATGCCGCGGCCCTTGGTACGGATGTTTAACTGACCATCCCCCACCTGAAGGACGATCTTAATGTTCAGCAATGATGAAATTGCTCCGGTCATGCGGTTGATTCGGCCACCCTTAACCAGGTTATCCAACGTCATGACGCCCATGTATAAACGGGTGTTTTTCTGAACCTTCTTGGTAACGGCCACGACTTCTTCAACGGAGGCACCCTTTTCAGCGGCCTTGGCAGCTTCAATGCATTGGAAGGCCAGTGCCCGATCGGTAGTGCCGCTATCAACAACGGTAACATCAGACTTCGAAATCTTAGCAGCTTGTTCAGCTGTATGCACCGTACCACTGATTGCTTCTAGCATGTTCAAGCAGACCACTGGACTACCATCAGCACCAAGATCATCGAAAACTTTGATGAAATCACCTAGTGGCGGCTGGCTGGTCTTTGGGAACACCTTTGAATGTTCCATTTTATTAATAAATTCTTCATTAGTGATGGTGTGGCGTTCAACGTAAACCACATCATCGATCATAACCGTTAACGGCACGATTGTAATATGATATTTTTCAACTTCTTCGTCTGTTAAACCCGCAGATGAATCAGTGACTATTTTGACAGTTGCCATGATTGATTATAACCACGCTTTCTTCCCCATTGTAGGTGTTTTCATGCTACAATTAATTTTAGTGCATGAAAACGATTCGATAATAGTATAGCAGATGAACCAGCGTGTAACAAGGCGTTAAGGCGCTTGCTAATAGCATATTTAAAAGATATTAGAGAGCCGTTCATGCGGATTCACTTAAAATTTTCATCAAGGAGGATGCCCCATGATTCAATCCAAACACCTAAAAACGAAGCCGGAATATTCTAGAAGGTATCAGATTATTAATGAAGTGCTCAATTCTGTTACCCACGGTATTGGGGTCGGGCTGAGCATCGCCGGACTGGTTCTGTTGATCATTCGCGGTGTTCATGAAGGTGGCGCAATGCGCATCACCGCGTATAGTATCTACGGTGCACTGCTGGTCATCTTTTACCTCGCCTCGACCCTTTTTCACAGTCTCTATTTCACCCGTGCCAGCCACCTGTTTCAAATCTTTGACCACTGCGCCATTTACCTCTTAATTGCTGGTACGTACACTCCGTATTGCTTGGTGGTCATCAAGGGCACGCTGGGCTGGGTGATCTTCGGTGTTATCTGGGCCATGGCGATCCTCGGTGTGGTTTACAAATGTCTCTGGTTGGGTAAATTTCAGAAGCTGTCCACGGTGATTTACGTGGTCATGGGCTGGTTTTGCGTCCTCGGTTTCAAGCAGCTTTTCTATGGTCTCGGGGTTCATGGCTTCACCCTATTAGTGTTGGGTGGCGTTGCCTTTACCTTAGGCGCAGTGATTTATAGCTTTAAGAGTATTAAATTCGGTCATGTTATCTGGCACTTATTTGTGCTTTTAGGAACGATTTTAATGTACTTCTCAATTTTACTATATGCTTAAGTAAAAATAGTTAACAAAAGCGATAACCCCCCTTGTTCAGGGATTTATCGCTTTTTTAGTCGCTTACTTTACCTTCTGACTGACCACTAACCGCACTGAATAGCCAGCATCTTCCAATGCCTTTTTAACGGCAACACCATCGGTTTTATCCACGTGCATTTCAATCATGATTGGTCCAAGATTACGGGTAACGATTAACGTTTGAATGTTAAACCCGTTATCTGCCATAATTTTGCCCATTTCATAAATAACGCCTTTACGGTCATGTTCGATCATCACTTGTACCACGGTAGCGTCCACAAAGTAATCGGTGATGTCTAGGAAACCGTCTAACACGTCATTAGTGGTGATGATCCCCACAACTTGCTCACCATCCATCACGGGTAATACCCCTACGTCATGGTGCCGCATGGTTGAAATGGCATCCTCTAATTGGGCGTCTTTAGAAATCGTTTTAACTTCTTTTTCCATAATCTCGCCCACAGTCATCTTGTTTAAAAGATAGTTGACCTCGTAGATCGATAAGCTGGTGGCTTTGGAAGGCGAGGCTGCCTGAATCGTGCCTTCCGTTACGATACCGACTAATTTATTGCCGTCAATCACCGGTAACCGGTGAATGTGATTATCCTTCATCACGTTTACCGCCACATTGATTTTCGTATCTGGTGATACCGTGATCACCCTGTCTGTCATATAATCTGCAACACTCATCGTCTAACCTCCTAGATATGCTTTTTGTACGTCTTCATTGGCCAATAATTCCTGACCAGTTCCCGTCATCTTGACTTCGCCACTAGCCAGTACATAGCCGCGGTCAGCAATCGACAGTGCTTTTTTGGCGTTTTGCTCAATGAGCAGTACCGTGGTGCCTTGCTCCTTAATCGCTTTTACAATATCAAAAATTTCGTTAATAAAAATCGGAGCAAGTCCCATTGACGGTTCGTCCAGCAGGAGTAGCTTCGGCTTAGACATTAGCGCCCGACCCATGGCTAACATCTGCTGTTCACCACCTGAAAGCGTGGCAGCATCCTGATTGAGACGTTCTTTCAACACCGGAAAGCGTGAATAGACGGTTTCAAAGCTGTCTTCAATTTCTGCGCGATTATTTTGAAGAAAAGCCCCCATCTGTAGGTTTTCTCGCACAGACATCCCAGGAAAAATATGCCGGCCTTCTGGTACCTGCGAAATACCCGCAGCCACGATTTTGGGTGCCTTTTGCTTTTGCAAATTTTTACCTTCGTAAGTGATACTGCCGCCCACCGATTTTAGCAGACCCGAAATCGTCTTTAGGATGGTGGTTTTGCCGGCACCATTAGCGCCGATTAACGAAACAATTTCACCCTGATTGATCTTGAAACTGACGCCTTTTACCGCGTTGATCACACCGTAGTTTACGGCGAGATCCTTAACTTCAAGCATGGCCATGGCTATTCCTCCTCTCCCAAGTATGCTTTGATCACAGCATCATTTTGCTGAATTTCAGTTGGTGTACCTTCTGCCAATAATGAACCGTGGTCCAGCACATAAATCCTTGAAGCCAAGTTCATAACCAGCGACATGTCGTGTTCGATCAGCAGTACGGTAATGTGAAAATCACGCTGAACCTGGCGAATCAAACGGGTTAGATCAGCTGTTTCTTCGGGGTTCATGCCCGCTGCCGGTTCATCCAAAAACAGAATCTTCGGTTTAGTTGCTAAGCTACGAACGATTTCTAGCCGCCGTTGAATCCCGTAAGGCAAGTTTTTCGCTTGTTTATCCAAATCGTCTTGCAAATCAAAGATTTTTAGTAGTTTGATAGCCTCTTCACGGATCTGAGCTTCTGTCTTATAGAACTTTGGTGAACGGAAAATCGACTGGATAAAGTTTTCTTTGTAATGCGCGGTCATCGCAATAAGCACGTTATCTAAGACGGATAGTTCTTTGAATAAACGGATGTTTTGGAAGGTTCTACCCATCCCAAGATTGGCGATTTTGTAAGTTTTCATGCCGTTTAGTGGAATCACACCGTCAGTTCCTCGAAAAGTAATGGAACCCGTACTTGGCACGATCACCCCAGTAAGTAAGTTGAACAGAGTCGTTTTACCAGCACCGTTAGGCCCTATCAAGGCAACCAATTCATCGTCGTTGAGGTGCATATTCACATCAGAAACGGCCGTCAAGCCACCAAAGTTTTTGACTAGATTTTCAACATTCAAAAGTGTTGTCATGATTTTGCACCCACCTTCTTTTTCTTACGATTAAAGAGCCGTTTAAATGAAAGCTCTGTGGAACCCATGATCCCTGATGGCTTGAAAATCATGATCAGGATCAATACAACGGCATAAATCACCATACGTAGCGCACCGAAGTTTTGCAGTGCGGTATCCACAACCCCTAGAATGATGGCGGCTACGAAGCTACCTGTGATACTACCAACACCACCAAGCACAACGATGATCAAAATAGCAATTGATTCCATGATGTTGAAGTTATTTGGGGCAATGGTCTGGAGATATGACGCCTGCATTGAACCCGCTACAGCAGCGGTTGCTGCACCTAAAACGAAAGCGGCTAATTTCCATTTAAAAATGTTAATGCCCATAGATTCTGCAGCAATCTCATCTTCTCTAACAGCCAAGGCTGCCCGGCCACCACGACTATGGATAAAGTTCACGATGACGATGGTGGTCACACAAACCATGATATAAACCACAGGCCAGGTCGCAAATTGCGGAATGTTAAACATCCCTGAAGGTCCGTTAGTAATTTTCATATTATTAATGATGATTCGAATAATCTCAGCAGCACCCATAGTGGCAATAGCCAAGTAGTCACCGCGCAAACGCAGTGTTGGGATACCCACGATCAAAGCAGCAACAATAGCGATGATCACGCCAACGATAATTGAGAGGTAAAAGGCCCCTGCAGTTGGTGTTTTACTAATCATGATTGCAGTGGCGTAAGCACCAACTGCCATGAAGCCAGCGTGACCAAGGGAGAACTGACCCGCAAAACCAATGATGAGGTTCAATCCAACGGCCAGCATAATGTTAATCCCAATAGTGACCACCATGTTTTCCAGGAATGAATCAATCACCCCTGCTAAGATCAAGGTATTCATCAAGTAAAAGCCAGCGACCATCAAAATCAACCAGCAAATATTATATTTAAAGTTTACTTTCAAAGTCATCACCTAAACCTTTTCTTTGACGTTTTTGCCGAAGATACCTGCTGGCAATACCAATAGGATGATAATCAATACCAGATAAACTGCGGCATCCTTGTATGCTGACAGGCCAACAGATTGGACGGCTGTTTCCAGTATGCCAATCAAGAACCCACCAAGGGAAGCACCTGGAACTGAACCAATCCCACCAACAACGGCAGCAACAAAGGCTTTGATCCCTGGTGTCATCCCCATCAGTGGATCAATTGAGTTGTAGTAAAGCCCAATCAAAACACCGGCTGCACCAGCCATAGACGAACCTAAGGCAAAGGTGAATGAAATTGTACGGTTGATGTTGATACCAACCAGTTCTGCTGCATCAGGGTCAACTGAAACAGCACGCATGGCGCGCCCCATTTTCGTCTTCTTAATGATCAGTTGCAGCAAGATCATCAACAAACAAGCAGTGCCCAAAATCAAGATCTGGATGTTTGAGACCCGAACTCCCCAAAGATTGTAGTTCACTTGTTTGATAACCTGAGGAAAATTCCGAGTGTCGGCGCCGTACAAGTACGACATGCCATTTTCCAGAAAATAAGAAACACCGATCGCGGTAATCAAGGCCGTAATCCGTGGTGCGTGTCTCAGTGGCCGGTAAGCAAAGTATTCGATGATCACACCGGCTGCCGCACAGACAACCATGGCTGATAATAGCGCGAAAATGAAGTTAAAATGCCAAAAGTTAATGGTGTAGTAGCCCCAGAAGGCCCCTAACATGTAGATGTCACCATGTGCGAAATTAATTAATTTAATGATGCCATAAACCATGGTGTAGCCCAGTGCCAGCAAAGCGTAAATACTTCCAAGCGAAAGGCCGTTTATAAGTTGTTGAAAGAGTGTTGTCAAGATGTCACCCTCCTTTATGTAGTTAGAGTTCCAGCTTGGAAGCTCTCGTCAGCAGGCATTCTAGCCTGTTCACGAGAGCCCCCTAAAGGGAAGCTCAGTGATCAATTACTGAATTTGAGTCGAACCAACAACTTTACCGTTATTCAGATGTTCAACGGCGATTGGTTTGCTGGCATCGTGCTTGCTATCAATCGTGATTTTACCTGTAACACCGTTAAAGTCTTTGATGTTTGCAAGACCCTTAGTGATCTTAACGGAGTTAGCTGATTTTTGACTTTCAATAGCTTGTTTGATCATGTATGTTGAATCGTAAGCCAATGCTGAGAAGGTTGGTGCATCAGTATGGTAACGTGCTTTATAAGCATTCATGAATTTAACAGCGGTTGGATTCTTTTCTGCAACTGTCTTTGAGAATGGTGTGGTGTAGTAAATGTTTGAAGCGTTCTTGGCACCAGCGATTTGAACCAGTTTAGCGTCAGCCATACCATCAGAACCAACGATTGGAACGTTCAAGCCGATTTGACGTGCTTGCTTGATGATCAAACCAATTTCTGAGTAGTAACCTGGTGCGTAAATAGCGTCAACTTTTTTGTTCTTGAATGAAGTCAAGATAGCGTTGAAATCTTTGTCACCAGCAGAGAAGTATTGCGTATCAACAACCTTGCCTTTGAACTGTTTCTTAAAGGCTTTTGCAAGGCCAGTCCCATAATCAGTTGAGTTATCGCCAAGGACGGCAACGCGCTTACCCTTCAAATTGTTGTAGATGAACTTGGCACCAGTGCCACCTTGGAAGTTGTTTTGGTAACAGGCCCGGAAAACGTATGGCTGAGCTTTACCATTCTTTTGAAGCGTGAAGTTTGGATCAGTTGCGGATGGACTCAAAGCAGGTACTTTGGCTTTTGTTTCGTTAGGGATTGCTGCAGTACCGGCGTTGGTGGTTGCTGTTCCAATAATGGCATTTACTTTATCGTTATTAACCAGCTGTGCTGCAACTGAAGCTGAAGTACTCGTAGAAGTCTTGTTATCCTTAATAATCAGCTTGATCTTCTTCTTTTTACCGTCAACGTTCACGCCACCCTTGCTGTTAATTTCGTTGGTAGCCATTTGAACCCCTTGCTTCATTTGGTTCCCATAACCTGCGGCAGCTCCTGAAAGTTCCAAGTTGACCCCAATCTTAACGGTACTTCCTGTTTGATCATTTCCCTGACTAGTTGTCTTAGCGGTTGAACACCCCGCAAAGATGACGGCTGACATGGCAATTGCTGCAATTCCTGTGACTCGTTTGATCATTTTGTTATTCATAAGTATTTCCCACTTTCCCTATATAATTTATGTGTAATATGTGTGATGCGATTTGCCTGACTAGCTTCCCTCCTCGTGCCAAAGCAATAAAAAAACCTCATTCAGTTTAATGAATGAGGTTTGAAGTCAGAATTTAATCATCAAGCCCTCATCATTAAAAACGCATTAATAAGGGCCCAACTTAGTTTAAGCAGTAGCTTGGCTACTAGCTAATAGTTGCGTCCTTGGTTTTTAATAATAAGACTAAATTCTGACGAGCAGAAGTTACATTAAGTTTTTGAACGTTTGAATTTTTCATGTGATGTAACCTCCTGTCAGAATTTTTGTACTTGGTGAATGATGTAACTATAATCGAAAACTCATAATCCGTCAACAACTATTTCTAAATTTTAATGATTAATGAGCCTGTTTTCTTAAGCGTATCTTCTAAAAACCGCTTGATATCAGCGTTTTAGGGGATGCCATTTTTCTGAAACTTTTTCTCCAATGTTTGTCTCTCATTTTAAATATCACATTATGAGAGCTAACTCATTTTAGCGCTCGGTCAATGTGATATAAAAATCGCTCGAGGTTGTGTCATAAATCTATATTGTAAGCATTTAGCTAGTTTCTTGACCAAAACACATTCTAAAATTTACTTTAGTCTGCTGCTTGGTTCCACAACTCAGAATCCGGCCATATAACACCCAAAAAACGGCATCCCGACAAGAAGCATCGGAATACCGTTTTTGGGTATTATATTCTGGAATCTACCGAGATGTATCACACCTTCGAGCGATTTAATATTCCTATCGCCGTTCCCAGCGTTCAAAAATCAGTCCGTATGGATTCTTTTCATCGGGTTCGTGAGAAGATGACTCAACTAATTCAAACTGACGGTAGTCAATTTCAGGCATGTAAGTATCAGCCTTAAACGTGTGCAAGACCCGTGTTCGCAACAGGGTATCAACGTCAGATAGCAGGCTTTTAAAGACCCGAGCCCCTCCGCTGATGATCACCGTTTCGTCAGGATGTGCTTTTTCGTATGCTACCACTTCTGACGCACTGTGCAGCACCTCAACATCACTAGGGTAATCAGTAGCCGTACGCGCGGTTAGCACAATGTTTTTTCGGTGCGGCAATGGTTTTCGATAACTGGCAAAGGTCCGGCTGCCTGAGATAAGTGTGTTCCCCATGGTATGTTGTTTAAAAAATGCCATATCAGCCGGTAAGTGCCATGGTAACTGTCCCTTGTATCCGATGGCATGGTGCTGATCTTCCGCCCAAATAAATATCATGAGATCACCCCTAAACGGCCACTGGTGCCTTAATTGCTGGTGCTGGATGGTAATTAGTGACGCTGATATCGTCCATATCGTAATCAAAAATGCTAGTTTTATCGGGATTCAAAACTAATTTGGGTGCTTCAACTGGTGTTCTTGAAAGCTGCGTCTTCACTTGTTCGATGTGATTGCTGTAAATGTGAGCGTCGCCAAAGGTATGGATGAAATCGCCAGGCTCCAAGCCAACTTCTTTCGCGATCAAATTGGTCAGCAACGCATAGCTAGCAATGTTAAAGGGCACGCCAAGAAAAATGTCGGCCGATCGCTGGTACAGTTGACAGCTCAGCTTGCCATCATTGACATAAAACTGGAACATGGTGTGGCAAGGCGGCAGTGCCATGCTAGGCACGTCTTCAGGATTCCAAGCCGAGACGATCATGCGCCGTGAATCCGGATGGGTTCTTAGCGTCTCGATAACGTTCCCTAGTTGATCGATAGTTTCACCCTTACTGGTTTTCCACGCACGCCACTGCGCACCGTATACGTTGCCTAATGAGCCATATCTGGCAGCAAATGCATTGTCTTCAACAATTCGCTTGCAAAAGGCCTGTTTTTCTTGTTTATAGGTCTCATTAAACGCCTCATCAACCAGTGAACGGCGTCCAAAATCGGTCATATCTGGGCCGTGGTAATCACTGGACTCAACAAACTTTTGGAAGGCCCACTCATCCCAAATATGGTTGTGATGTTTAAGCAAGAATTGAATATTGGTATCGCCATGCAAAAACCAAAGCAATTCACTTTTGATTAAACCAAAAGGCACCTTCTTTGTGGTCAGTAACGGGAATCCCTGACTAAGGTCAAAACGCATCTGATAGCCAAACACGCTGAAGGTCCCCGTTCCCGTCCGATCAGATTTACGATGTCCGTTTTCCAGAACGTAGCGCTCCAAATTTAAATACGCGTCTTCAAGCATTGAAAAACACTCCCATTTCCTTATTCAGCAAACTGACTTAAATAATCCCACCGCGCCATTTTTTCGTCCAATTCCTTGTCCGTGGCCTCAAAGTCTGCTTGTAATGTAGCTAATTTATCATAATTATCGCCATTTTGGTTCATTTTTGCCTGTAAGTCTGCTTTTTTTGTCTCTAAGGCATCAATTTCGTCTTCAATGCCATCCCACTCGAGCTGTTCCTTATACGTAAGTTTGGTTTTAGCTTGTTTAACAGGTGTCTCCGAAGCAGCTTTGGGCTTAGGAGTGGCCTTTTTACCACTTGACTGCGGCTTCTTTTGATTAGCTAAATATTCGGTAAATTGCCCGCTATAACGTTCAATTTTTCCGTTACCATCAAAAATCAGCAGTTTATCCGCAACCTTATCCAGGAAATAACGGTCATGGGAAACAGTAATCACAGTCCCGTTAAAATGCTTAATATAATCTTCCAGCACTGTCAACGTGGAAATATCCAAATCGTTGGTTGGTTCATCCAAAAAGAGCACGTTTGGCTGTTCCATTAAAAGCTTCAACAAGTACAACCGGCGTTTCTCACCACCAGATAACTTACGAATTAGTGTCCCATGCATAAACCGTGGAAACAGAAATTGTTCCAATAATTCTGACACCGAAACGGAACGGCCGTCCTTGTCAGTTACATTATTCCCAACTTCACTGAGGTAGTTAATAATTCGCTTATCGTCTGGAATAGGCTCAGTACGTTGCGTATAATAGGCCATTTTGACCGTCTCACCAATCGTTACCGTACCGGAGTCAAGTGGTAAGCGTTGTGCCATAACGTTTAAGAGCGAGGATTTTCCCGCCCCATTTTCACCAGAAATACCAATTCGGTCACCAGCCTGAATCAGCAGGTTAAAATCTTGTAAAATCAGATGATCATCTAATGTTAAATTAGCATCCTTAAGTTCAATCACTTGTTTACCTAGCCGTGACTGTCCTAAATCAATCGCAACATCTTGTTCGACCGGTGTCGTACCAAGGTTTTCTTTGATTTTATTAAACCGGTTGATACGCGCCTGCTGCTTGGTTGAACGAGCATGTGCGCCAGCCTTCATCCAAGCTAGTTCCTGCTTGTAGAGCTGCTGCTGCTTATGATCAGCATTGGCTTCTTGCTCCACCCGTTCAGCTTTTTGACCCACGTAATCTTGGTAATTACCGTCGTAGTGAAATAGCCGACCAAAGGACAACTCCCAAATATGGTTAGCCACTTGATCCAAGAAGTAGCGATCATGGGTAACAACCAATAGAGCGCCCTTGTAGTTAGCCAGATAGTTCTCCAGCCAGTCAATAGAATCAAAGTCCAGATGGTTGGTCGGTTCGTCCAGTAGCAAAAGATCCGGTGCCTGAATTAATACTTGGGCTAAACCAACCCGTTTGCGTTGACCACCGGATAGTGTTCCCATCTGCTGATTCAAATCCATGATGTGCAGCTGTGTCAAAATAGTTTTAACGTCACTTTCAGCGTTCCAGGCATCAGCCTCGTTCATTTGCGCTTCTGCGTCCATATACTGCTGCTGTTTCTTCTGATCTTCAGGATCCTCACTGTAAGCTGCTAAGGTATCCTCGTAACGTCGAATAATCTTAAAGACCTTTTGTGAACCCGAAAAAATCGCGTCCATAATCGTCTGTTCATCATTGAATTCTGGTTCTTGCTTTAAATACGCAATGGAGTAGTCGTTAGGCGTAATAATGTCACCTGAATATTGCGCCAGCCCAGCTAAAGTATCTAGCAAGCTGGTTTTTCCACTCCCATTAGTACCAATTAAACCAATTCGATCATTTTCGTTAATAATGAAGTCGACCTTATCAAATAGTGTCTTTTCACCGTAAGTTCGGGTCAATCCTTCTGCTCTTAATGTTTGCATTTGGTCACGCTTTCTTGTTTAGATATTTAATTGCTGCACTGAGCAGCACGTTATTTTGATTATTCAACTGTCCTTCCACCACTTGGCGCTCCAAATAGTTCAACGCCTGACCTAACTGAGGTCCTGGCTTAATACCAGCTGACATCAAATCTTGACCAGTAATGGCTAACGCTTTTTTAGAATGGATCTGCAGCTCATCATACCGTGCTAACAAAGTCGTTGTCGCATAGGTTGACTCACCCAGTTGATTGGCCACTTCATTGGCAATTGGCAATAATTCACTACCGGTCTGGTAAAGCATCCAAGCATCGACCGAATGTTCCGAAATGGCTTTGACCGCTTTAACAGCAACTTGAACATCTTCAATTAACTGGTTAGCCGACTTCCAGTCCTTGAGTAGTCGATTGACTTGTTTACTAGACAAACTAAAAGCAGCGCATAGTAATGTCCAAACCGCAGTTTCACCGCTTAATCCGCTCTTTAACTGCAAGCGCAGCTGTTCAAGTTGCTCTTTGTACGGCTCAAAATCTGGGCAATACTGGTATAACCCCGTGTCCATAAAGACGTCAAGTCCCACGGCCGGCCACTGACCTAACAGCATTTTAACGAACTCCACATGAATTCGTTCCACCGCTATTTTGGTCAACAAACTGCCATGATGTTCGATACCCGCAATTGTTTCAGGATCAATCTCAAAGTTCAACTGACTAGCAAAACGAACCGCTCGCATCATGCGCAAAGCATCTTCGTTAAACCGTTTTTCTGGATCACCCACTGCACGAATTCGGTGATTCTTTAAATCAGTTAAACCGTCAAAATAATCGATGATTGTCCCGTCAGTCTTTAACGCTAAAGCATTGATGGTGAAATCGCGCCGATTCAAATCTTCTTTTAACGATCTCACAAACTTCACTGAATCTGGCCGACGATAGTCCTGATAACCTGATTCAGTCCTAAAAGTGGTAGTCTCGTATCCAGTACCATGGTCCAAGATCATCACGGTGCCATGTTCAATACCAGTGTCAACCGTCCGTTTAAATAACGCTTTAACTTCTTCTGGGTAAGCACTGGTGGCAATGTCTACGTCATGGATTGGCAGCCCTAGCAGGGTGTCACGAACGGAACCGCCAACATAGTAGGCTTCATATCCAGCAGCTTCAATCGTATCAATGATTGGCTGTGCTTTAATAAATTCTTCTGGTAATGTTTCAATTCTCATTTTGATCGGCCCTTTTGTTTGATTTCAGTCTATTCAATTTTACCAGATATCCCTAGCATAACCAACTGTACATCATCTGAATATGCTATGATGATTGAGGAAACTTACTTGACGTACAAACGCAAAGTACTCATGTTAGGGGGGATCAGTTTGTCAAATAAAATTGAAGAAAGGATTCATCTCGTTGATTTATTAATGATCACCATTGGCTGCGCTGCATACGCCTTCGCACTGGTAGCGTTTAACATTGCCAATCAGCTGGCAGATGGCGGCATCAGTGGTGTAACACTGATTTTAAAGGGTATCTTTAACTTTAATCCCGCTTACTCAACGATTTTAATCAACATTCCTTTAATTATGATCGGCTATCGTTTTTTAGGTCGCCGAGCCATCATTTATACGCTTTACGGGACTTTAATGCTGTCCGTATTCTTATGGATCTGGCAACGAGTTCCAATCAACATCGCTTTGCACCATGATTTGTTTTTAGCGGCCATGGCTGCCGGTATTACGGGTGGTGCTGGTAGCGGTCTAGTCTATCGTTTTGGCGGTACTACTGGCGGTACGGATATCATCGCGCGAATCTTTGAGCGCTTCCGGGGTATTCCAATGGGTCAAACCTTACTATGGCTAGATATTTTGGTCTTGTTCATTTCACTCGTTTACATTGATATTCGACACATGGCATATACCTTACTCTATTCGTATGTCTTCTCTCGTCTGGTAAACTTCATCTTGAGTGGGACTTATGCGGCGAAGGGTGTGTTGATTGTC
The DNA here is from genome assembly GCF_059704265.1 of Secundilactobacillus sp. MJ173. Taxonomy (NCBI): domain Bacteria; kingdom Bacillati; phylum Bacillota; class Bacilli; order Lactobacillales; family Lactobacillaceae; genus Secundilactobacillus; species Secundilactobacillus sp. MJ173. The sequence continues at coordinate 29,749 of NZ_BAAKGN010000059.1, read as the reverse complement.
AGCACAAAATCACGCGAAATTGTTGATCAAGTCATGACGGTCATGGAGCGTGGTGTTAGTATCCTGCATGGTGAAGGCGGTTATTCTCACAAGGATCGTCCGATGCTCTACATCGTTGTCAGTCCCAGCGAGTTGCATGAATTACAAACTATCGTCGGCGAACTCGATGAAAATGCCTTTATGACGATTTTTGACGTGAATGAAGCCATCGGTGAAGGTTTCACCTATTCGCGACCGACTCACGGTCTGTTTAAACACGCTCATTAGGGGTGTGTTTTTTTATTTTTATTTGTAAGTTAAAGTAACTTATTATTAATTACTTGTTAAAAAAAGATCGCCATCTCGACGACCTCACATGACTTAATCAAAATTTTCTTCTTCGTTTTCCAATATTTCAGCCATTTCAGCGTCATCAGGAACTACTTTCACGTATGCGTGCAGCAGTTTGAGCATCTGCTCACGTTCCCCCATTTCACGGAAGAAGTAAACGGCCGGTTTCAAGAAATCTGCCTGATCCATAAAGTATGGCGCTGCTGCCTGATAGTATCTGTTCGCCTGGTCGTAATCTTCCAACCGAGCGTATGACGTTGCCAAATTCCAGTACAGTTGCGGATCCACGTTATCCTGGCCCACGTAATCAGCCAGAAAGTCCACTGTCTCCTGAAAACGGCCTTGCTTGACGTAAAGATTGGATAATTTGATCACGATATCTAGGTCGTCAGGTTCCAAGTCATGACCCTTTTTCAGATATGTTTCGGTCAATGACTCATCCTCTACCCTAGCCGCGATATCAGCCGCATATGACCAGAGTTTTTCATTATACTGGTCAACACCCAGACCTTCCTGCAACACCTTCAAAGCGTCATCTAACCGGTTTTCAGCCACTAATGCCTGTCCCAAATATGGATAGAGACTGGTGTATTGAGCATCAGTGTCTTTCAACTCTTCAAACAGCGTAATCGCCGGTTTATAATCCTTCAACTGCAAGTACGTAAAGGCCGTTTCAAACTTCACGTCAGGGGTCATATCACCCGAGTGAATCTGTTTTAAATAGCCGATTGCCTGCTCGAACTTACCGGCATTAGCATACGCTACACCGATTCGTTCTACCAAATTAACCGAGCTAAATTCTGGAATCCCCTGTTTAATCAAATCAAGATACAGCGGAATGGCCTTTTTAAACTCACGCATCACAAAGTAAAGTTCTGCTAACGCAAATTGAATGGCGGGTTCATCAGGCGCTAAATGCATTGCCTTCAGTAACTTTTGTTCACTGACTTCAAATAGTTTCTGAGTCTGATACAGATCAGCAGCCACCATTAGTGAACGCACGTAAGCTGGCGAATCCGGCGAAACTTCATTCAAGAGTGTTAATGCTTCGTCGTTTTTATCATCGTCGATTAGAACATCAGCTAGGTTAACCCGGAGATCATCTTCGTCCGGATACTGCTTCAATAGTTTTTCATAAATCCGTTTTGACTGATTCAAGAACCCCAGTGAATACAGTTCCTCAGCGAGGCTGTAAAGCGTATCGTCATCATCATGCCGCAACGCACTGGCATAGGCTTTTTTAAATTGATCAAGTTGACCGCGCTCCAACTGGTCAAGCGCTTGCTGTGAGTAACTACTCATTTTGATTTCGGTCCTCCGTTTCGTTCATTCGTTCATGAAATTATATGTTAGCACTTTCGCTACTGCCTAACAAGCACTATGACTACGTATGAAACTAATTGGTAAGTATTTCAATTGCTTTTTTTCAACTGTACATTGATTCGACGCGTCAATATAGCAAATATCGCCTAGGAACAATCAAAAAAAGCCAATCCACACGGGATTGGCTTTTGCCGTCAATAAATAATTATTTAACAGCGTCCTTCAAAGCTTTACCAGGCTTGAATGCTGGTACTTTACTTGCAGGAATTTGAATTTCGGCACCCGTTTGTGGGTTACGGCCCTTACGAGCTGCACGTTCGCGAACTTCGAAGTTACCAAAGCCGATTAATTGTACCTTTTCGCCCTTAGCCAAAGTTGCTTGAACTGAGTCAAATACTGCATCTACTGCTGCAGTTGCATCCTTCTTAGTTAAGCCGGTTGCAGCTGCGACATCGTTAACAAGTTGTGCTTTATTTGCCATGAATGATTCGCCTCCTTGGATAATATATGATGAGTACATAATCATCTCATCTAGCCGATCAACAAGTCAATCAGGCCACTGAAATAATAACGGCATTCCGTATCATTTCTGTTTCCAAGATAGCACACAAAGCCTATCATAGCAAGGTTTTTTGCGGTTTCTGGCCAATAAATATTCCAAAAAGGCCTTTTTTTACGTACAAGTCTGAAAAATGAGCGGAAATCAAGCTAAATCAGTGTTTAACTCTACTTTCGATGACGTTCGATCAGATGAACTGGTGTCCCGGTAAAATCAAAGTGTTCCCGGATTTGATTTTCAATATAGCGTTCGTATGAAAAATGCATCAAATCTGGATCATTCACAAACAGGACAAAAGTCGGTGGCTGGATGGCCACCTGCGTCGCGTAATAAACACGTAAACGCCGACCATTATCGTTTGGCGTTGGATTCATCGCAATGGCATCCATAATCACTTCGTTCAGCGTAGAAGACTTAATCCGCTTAGCATGGTTGCTAGCAACGGTCTTAATCATGGCTGGCAGTTCGTTCAATCGCTGATGCGTCTTAGCTGAAACGAACACCATTGGCGCATAAGCTAAATATTGAAATTCTTCGCGAACGTGAACTTCAAAATCATGTAGCGTCTGGTTATTCTTCTTCAGTGTATCCCACTTATTGACCACGATGATAATCCCGCGACCGGCTTCATGGGCGTATCCAGCAACTCGCTTATCTTGCTCACGAATCCCTTCTTCAGCGTTCAGCACGAACAGGACCACATCAGAATTATCGATGGCCTTCATGGCGCGCATCACACTGTAACGTTCAGTGTTTTCGTAAACTTTACCACGTTTTCGAATCCCAGCAGTATCAACCATCGTAAACTCGCTACCATCAGCAACGAACTTCGTATCAATAGCATCTCGAGTTGTCCCAGCAATTTCAGAAACAATTACCCGGTCCTCTCCTAACAATGCATTGACCAGGGAAGACTTACCAACGTTTGGACGACCAATCAGACTGAAGCGGATACTGTCATCTTCAACTTCACCTTCTTTATCAGGAAAAGCTTTAATCACAGCATCCAATAAGTCACCAAGACCCAAACCGTGAGCACCTGAAATTGGATATGGATCGCCGAATCCTAGTGAATAGAAGTCATAAATGTCTTGCCGTAGTTCCGGATTATCGGCCTTATTGACTGCTAAAACGACCGGCTTATCAGCACGATAAAGAATTTGAGCAACTTTATCATCGGCATCGGTAATTCCCTCGCGAACACTGACGACAAAAACAATCACGTCAGCTTCATCAATGGCCACCTCAGCTTGTTGCGTAATCTGTTTTAAGAATGGTTCATCACCCATGTCAATACCACCAGTATCAATCATACTGAATGTGTTTCCAAGCCATTCACCGTGAGCGTAGATTCGATCACGTGTCACACCAGGGGTATCTTCAACAATGGAGATTCGGTCACCAGCGATTCGGTTGAAAATGGTTGATTTTCCAACGTTAGGTCGGCCGACAATAGCAATTGTTGGCATACTCATACAACATCCCTCTTTTCTGTTCTTAAATCATAACGGTTAAATAACAGCAAAAATGTCATTTTGAAACTGGCATTCCGTTTCAAAATGACATTTTAATTTAATGAAAATTTCGGTTTTGAAACATTGATTAGATTAGTTGTTATCTGAATCTGAGTCCGTTTGGGCGTTCTTCAGTTGATCACCAATCAAATCACCTAAAGTAAAGCCAGCATCGTCATCGTCAGTTGACATCTGAGTAGGTGCAGCTTGCTTTCTAGGTGCGCGTTGCTTTGGTTGTTGCTGTTGTTCATGGTCTTCACTGCCAGCAGGCTTTTCCTTCAAAGCTTTGATTGAAAGTGCTAAACGGTGAGCTTCTGGATGAACTTCCAGAACCTTGACTTGAACCTTTTCACCAGTTGATAGAACATCATTTGGTGTTGCAATGTGTTCATGAGCAATCTGTGAAATGTGAACTAAGCCTTCAACACCAGGGAAGACTTCAACAAAGGCACCAAAACTAGTCAAACGCTTAACCGTTCCTTCAAGAACTGCGCCCTCTGGTGCTTTTTCTTCAATACCATCCCATGGTTCTGGTAAAGTCTGCTTGATTGAAAGTGAGATCCGGTTACGATCTGGATCAACTGACAAGACTTTAACTTTGACTTCTTGGCCGACCTTCAAAACATCTGAAGGTTTTTCAACACGTTCGTAAGCAATTTCAGAAACGTGAACCAACCCATCAACACCGCCGAGGTCAACAAAAGCACCGAAGTTAGTCAAACGAGCAACTTTACCTTCAACGGTTTCGCCAGCCTTAATAGTGCTCATGATTTCTTCGCGCTTAGCAGCCTTTTCTTGTTCAACCAAAGCACGGTGTGACAAGATTAAGCGGTTTTCACTAGGTTCGATTTCAATAATCTTAAAGGTTAACGTCTGACCCTTAAACTGGTTCAAATCTTCAACGAAGTGATCACTGATCATAGAAGCAGGTACGAATCCACGAACACCTGCATCAACAACTAAACCACCCTTAACCACTTGGGTAACTGGGGCTTCAATAGTTTCGCCAGCTTCATACTTCGTTTGAATTTCGTCCCAAACTTTACGGGCTTCAAGACGACGAACAGATAATAAGTAACTGCCGCCTTCCTTGTCGTTACCAATCTTTGAGATAACAACTAAATCAAGGGTGTCACCAACCTTGATGACATCATTGATGTCTGAAACTGGTTTTGTTGAAAGTTCCTTTTGTGGTACCACACCCTCAATACCGGTGCCTTCGATACCAACGATAGCTTGTTTGTCGTCATCAATGGCTAATACTTCACCCTTAACGACGTCACCAACATTCACCGTTTCAATGCTATTTAAAGCATTTAATAAATCGTTGTTCTCATTGTTATTGTTTTCACTCATACGAACTTTTCCTCCTTGCGACAACTCTAACTTATATTTTATCCGAAAATTAACAATATTACCAGTAGCATGACGAACTTTATGCGAATTCTTTTTGTTTTTGGACAATTATCTCACTGATTTTGTCCACAACTTCGTCAATCGATAGTGAAGTGGTGTCCAAACGCACCGCATCCTTCGCCTGTGTCAACGGTGAAATTGCCCGCGTTGAATCCTTATGATCCCGAGTCTGAATCTCATCTCGCAGCACGTCCATTGGCGTATGGATGCCCTTTTCAGCGTTATCCTTAAACCGTCGTTGTGCCCGTTCTTCAACGCTGGCAACCAGAAAAATTTTAACTTCGGCTTTTGGTAAAACTGACGTCCCAATATCACGGCCATCCATCACGATACCACCAGCTTCAGCAATGCTTCGTTGCCGTTGCGTTAAATCCTCGCGCACAGTCCCTTGAGCCGCAACCGTAGACACGTTATTGGTCACGTCCGGTTGGCGAATGGCCATGGTAACTTCTTGACCATCAAGAAAAACTAATTGTTCGGGATTTCCTGGTTTAAATTCAATCTTCGTCGTTTTGAGCATCGCAGCTAAGGCGACTGGATCATCCAGGGCAACTTTTTGCTGCATGGCTTTTAATGTGACTGTTCGATACATCGCACCCGTATCACAATAAATATACTGAAAACGGTTCGCAATTTTCTTAGCCACCGTACTTTTACCAGCAGAGGCTGGTCCATCTATTGCAACCTGTAACTCTTTTTTTGACATTTTGTTCACCCATATCAACTTATTTGACGCGTAACTTTTGTCCTGGGGTCAGCGTCGGGTTCCCAGATAAACCATTGAGTTCTTTCAGCCGTTCAACGGAGATGCCGTTGTTAACGGCTACCCGATAAATTCCTTGTCCTTGGCCAACAGTGGCGTACTTCGAACCAGAAGTGGAACTGGTAGTTGAAGATTTGGCCGAAGCAGACTTAGTCGATGCCGTACTTGCAGACGACTGCTTAGCAACCGACGATTTTTGGCTAGACTGTTGTGTCTGTGACGTTGAAGTCGCATTTGACTCAGCTGTTTCACTGGTTTTACGTGCCTTAGAACTGGCCTCAGACGCCGCTTTTTTTGCAGAAACAGACGAAGCTGCCTTTTCTGACGCGGACTTGGCAGCTTTTTTTCGGTGTGTTTGGCTAACAGAACTAGTCTGTTCACTGGAAACACTCATTGAATTATCGGGTTTATTCATCGCACTCTGACGTGCTAGGCCGTAAATCAAAGACCCTACTGCAATGATAATAATAATAGCAACTAAAATAATCGTGATCAATCGATTGTTATGGCTTTGTCGATGACGCTTAGTCCGGGACAAATTACCTTGGTCGTCTCGATCGTCCCCAAAAGACTGATCCCAAGGCTTTGTTTCAGATGATTGATCGTCCTTTTTTGGATCCATCCTCTAACCTCCTCAAAAACTTTCATTACGAATTGTACCATAGCTAGCACTAGAGTGGGAACTTTTTTCAATGGTTCCTAGGCTCAAGACTCTCCAGATTAAAGACTTGCTGTAAAATAGCTGGCCATTGCGTTGATGAGTGATGACTCTGATCGAAAACTGCAGACTCAGCCTTAACTGCTAACAGCCCTAAGACCCCAAAATCGATTTGCGGCTCGTCACTGCTGCAGCAGTGCTCAGGTACTGTGGTGGCGTCTTGGATCTGATCAAAGTATTGCTGAATATACTGACGCTTGCATGCTGGCGTACGGACGTAACCCATCATCTTTCTTAAGGCCATCACCCGTTGTTCACGTCGCTTCCTAAAGCTGTCCTGGACCTGTGTCTCACTGTAACCGTGCTGTTTATAAAACCAAATTAAGTTGGCTTTTTCATCACCAGCCACTTGGGGGGCATTTTGCTGAAAGTAGTAATGAATTTCATTTTCCTGGGGCACCGTTGCCTCACTCAAAAAAGACGCAATCTGCTCATCGCCGGATTGATACAGTAGAATGGCAACGCTCTGCTGACCATCCCGACCAGCACGACCAATCTCCTGCCAATAAGATTCAATGTCACTGGGAACGTGGTAGTGAATCACAAAGCGCACGTTATTCTTATCAATTCCCATGCCAAACGCACTGGTGGCGCAAATCACGTCCAGTTGATCTTGCATAAACTGCTGTTGCACCTTAAACCGGGTTTCTGAATCCAAGTCAGCATGGTAAGCCGCTACTCTGCAATCCGTTTTGGTAGCAAGCAGTTCGGCCATTTCATTGGCCTTCTTTTTACTGGAAAAGTACACCACTCCCGGCTTCTTTAGCTTAGCCACAAGCTCAACCAAACGCTCTTCTTTATCCGTCTGAGCTTCAAACCGCTCAACACTCAAAAAAATATTTTGCCGATCAACTGGTTGGACGACTTCAGTGGCTTGAGGCAGTTGTAACTTTTGTTTAATATCACTTCTAACCCGCTCAGTTGCCGTGGCAGTGGCCATCAGCGTTAATGGATCATGAAGCTGGTGCCGGATCTGTCCCAGTAACAGGTATTCCGGTCGAAAATCTGGCCCCCAGGTAGAAATACAATGGGCCTCATCCACCACTAACAATCCAATCTGCGTGGACTGAAACGCACTGAGCACCTGATCTTGGCTGAGCATTTCCGGTGAAATGAATATAAAATGATACCCATTCAAATGCCGTAGAACCCAGTTTTTCTCCGAATAACTCATCATCGAAGTCAGTGCCGCCGCACGCTTTTCACCCTTAACATTCAAAGTCGTCACTTGGTCTTGCATCAGTGAAATTAACGGTGAAACGATGAGTACCAACTGTTGTGTAATCACACCATACAGTTCATAAATAAGTGTTTTTCCAGCTCCAGTAGGCAAAACAGCCAGCGTATCATGTTCGGTGGTTAACGCCGTAAGTGACTCTAACTGTCCCGGTCGAAAATGATTGAACCCGAACCGTTCTTGAAGTGCCTGATGTAGTTGTTCAGTGCTTATCATCTTCGTGCTTGCTCCTTAAAATTTCTAAAAGTCGAAACTGCCAAAAATCTATCGGTAGATCTTCAACTTGTTTAAATTGCCATTCGTCCAGTGGCGTCCCGTTTAACCGGCCGCCCATTTGAGCAACTATTTCTGGCGTTAAAATCCGCTGGTAATCAAACTGTTCCACAGGCAGCATGATAGCCGCCTCTAATAAGTGTTCCCGCACGGTGCTCAGCTTCAGCGACCGTTTTTGGCTGATGGTCGCCAACGACTCACCCGCCATGAAACTACGCAAGGTTTGATCCGCACTGGCACTCACCAGTGAGTGGGTCAAACCAGCCAGCAACGCGTTAATGCTTGCTGTGGTAGTTTGAGAAACGACTTTGGCCACCAAGCAAATCAAATCGATTTCCATCAGCCTAGCTTCGGCCTCGCTCATCTGGAAATCTCGAGAAAGTTGTTGCAATGTATCTCCTGGGCGTTGGTGGCCAACCAGTAAGCGGCTCATGAACGAAGCTCGCTCACTGGGTAAGGTTGTGAAAACATCCTGCCAAATGTTGTAAAAGTCCGCCTGTAAATCAGCCTCGTGAAATTGACGGAACCAACGCTTGACAGCTTGTTTGACCTGCCAGGATGTTTGGAGCGGATAATACTGATGATTCTGATAACTTTGCTCAGAGACGACCTGTGTCGCCAATAATAGCCGTTGCCAAAAAGTATCGACGTCAACGACTAATCTGATGTTTAAATGCTGTGGCTGATAACTAGTTTGCAGTAATTCTTGCTGTTGAACTGCCCCCTGTTGCGTTAGTTGCGCGTTGGTCTGCTCCACCGCCACCAAGCCCTTGGCTTTTAATTCGCGCACTGATTGATCCATAGCTTCCCGACTGAGTTTTTTGTCGTAACCTAACCAGGATAATTGATGATATCTCATGCCCCAATAAAGTGTGGAAACCGTTCGTTTGCCCACTAAAATATTTTCAATGACTCGCAGGCGCCTTGGGGCTGTGGGTGATAAAAAGCGTATCAGTTGCATCATCTCCATCACTGTTGCCCCCCTTTTACTCATCTTTGTTAATTCTCCCACACCATCATTTAACTGTCTAGCCAATTAAAAAAGGATGACCATCAGCCATCCCATTACAAACTATTTACGAAAGATCTTAAAAGCGGTTTTAGAGTAAGTCAGATTGTTGTCTTAAAAAAGACTTCATGCGATCAGCCACAATAATGAACACGACGCCCACCAAGACTCCCTTGATCAGGTTAAATGGCACAACACCAAACAAGACCATTTGTGACAGTGGAATGGTAATCTTCATGTGCAGTACCGCCATGTAAACCGGAATCAGGATGGTGACGTTGAGCAACGCCATAATCACGGATAAACTAACCGTACCGGCAATGATTGCAAGAATCAAACGGGTCACTGTTTTATACTTTTTAACGTGTTTCAAAATGAAATAAACCGGCAGCAGGTAACTGACTGAAGCCACAAAACTGGCTGCGACACCAATAAAATTAGCAATATCAACGCCCGTCATCAACCAGTAAAGCAGTCCCTTGATGGCAGCAATCAATATCCCACCTAACGGTCCAAACATGACCATCCCTAACAACACCGGAATGTCTGAAAAATCAACTTTCATGTATGAAACGAACGGTAAAATTGGAAACGAAATGAAGTAGAGCAAAAACGAAATACCAGCAAACAGTGACATAATCACAACTTGACGAATGCTAAATGATTGACTATGTTCCATTGGATATACCCTCCCAAACTGGTCATCTTCAAATGAAAACGTAAACAAAAAGCCGAATTAATTTTCTTCAGAGGAAAATCAATTCGGTCTCACAATCGCTTGTATGAACCCAATCTTCTTTATACCAGACTTTACTGTCGGTTTCGGAATCACACCGAATCAACTACTCCTAAAAGTAGGTCGCGGACTATTACCGCCGGTCGGGAATTACACCCTGCCCTGAAGATGAACCATGCTATTAAATTACTTGTGATTATTGTACAAGGTAAACTTCAAGAATGCAAGTTATTTGTCTAGTTCTGCGACCCGCTTGAGTTCTTTGACTTCTTCAGGATTCAGTTCCCGAAATTCTCCAGGCTGAACCCCATTCAGCGTCAAGAATGCATAAGTCTCACGTTTCAGTTTCATCACTGGATGACCAATGGCTTGAAGCATTTTCTTCACTTGGTGATTCTTGCCTTCATGGATTGTTAAAGAAACGATAGCCGTTTTCCGCTTATCGTCACTGGAAAGCAGTTTTGACCTTGCTGGAGCTGTTCGCTTGCCTTCAAGACTGACCCCTTTACGCAAGTTCTTCAGTTCTTCATTGGTTGGAATACCTTGAACCTTCGCCACGTAAGTCTTATCCACTTCGTACTTTGGATGGGTCAGCTGATTAGCCAATTCGCCGTCATTAGTCAATAAAATTAAACCCGTGGTGTCATAGTCCAGTCGGCCAACGGGATAGACCCGTTCTTTGATTTCGTCATCCAATAAATCAATCACCGTCTTCCGGTGCTTGTCATCGGAAACTGTTGAGACCACTTGACGGGGTTTGTTCATTAAAATGTAGATTGGCATTTCGGTTTGAATAGGAACTTCATCCACCAAAATCCGGTCGTGCTTGCTAACCTTAACACCCAATTCAGTCACCGTTTCACCGTTCACCTTAACGTGACCAGAAGTGATCAGTTTTTCTGAGCTGCGCCGTGAAGCAACGCCCGCATGTGCCATAACTTTTTGCAATCGTTCCATGTAATTAATTATCCTCCGAGTTTATCTGTTCGTTAAATTGTTTCAAAAATAAATCGCTGTTCTGTTCATCATCTGGGACCGTTTGCGCTTCAGGCAGCGGTGGCAGATCCGCCAACTGCTTGAGTCCAAAATAGTCCATAAAATAATCCGTGGTTTTGTAAAGCTTCGGTCTCCCCGGTCCCTTCTTACGTCCCGATTCAGTAATCAGCTGCCGTAGCATCAGCTTGTTGAGTGTCCCTGAACTTTGCACCCCACGAATCTCATCGATTTCAATTCGGGTAATGGGTTGATTATACGCAATAATGGCTAACACTTCTAGTGACGCCTGTGACAAACCGGTGGAACTTGGTGCTTCGAAATATTGGCTCACAACGTTAGCTAAGGTTTCCTTGGTTGCCAGCCGGACCGTGTCGTTACTCTTTAAAATCACCAGTGCTGAATCTGGGTCGCTGGCGTACTTTTGGTTTAATTTTGACAATGATTGGTTCACTGCTGGCACCATTGAATCCGTTAGATCAGCTAGTTCTTGAACCGTTAGTCCCGACTCGCCGCTAATAAACAGTAACGCTTCTAATTGTTGTATCTTACTCATCATTCTTCTCCCAATTTTGCCGGTTTAACGGTGATTGGCATCACACGACTGGGCTGATCCACAGCAATTTCATGCTGTTTGGTCATTTCCAGTAGCGCCAGAAAAGTCGTCACCAATTCTTCTCGATCAGGTTTTTTGTCAAACAGCTGACCAAACGGAACAGCTGCACGAACCTTACTGAGCTTAAAACGCAGGGTATGAATCTGCCCCTTAACCGTGTACTGCTCATCATGAATCAACCGCATTGGTAATTCGGGCTGTCGGCGGCGCTCCGTTAACTCAGCCAAAACCCGTTGCAAATCAGCTGCGGTCAATCCCGGCGCTAACTTGCCCAACTTAACTCCCACCGGTACCGCCATTTCAGGCCGAGTGTAAAACTTTTGCCGGGCAGCGGCTTGCTGTTTAAACCAGCCAGCCGCTTGTTTGTATCGCTGATATTTCACCAGTCGGTTGACCAGGTCTTCCTGCATTTCTTCGAGGCTAGGTTCTTCGTCTTCCGCTACTGGTGTTTCTTCCACCGGCAAAAGTAACTTGGCCTTCATCTTCATCAGTGTCGCAGCCATGACAAAGTAATCGCCCGCTACGTCAAGCTGGTGATCCTGCATCTGCCGTAAAGCCGTCATATACTGATCCGTAATCGCCACAATAGGAATGTCATAGATATCAATGGAGGCTGATTTGATCAAATGTAACAGCAAGTCTAAAGGGCCGTCAAAATTCTGCACGTGAATCAGTACTGGTTGTTCACTCATGGCTGGCCTCCCACTTAGCAATGATCCGCGTTGTTTCCAATGTGCCCATGATGCGCTGATCCGGATACATGTCCTGGAGTTCGTCTAAAATGGTGTTGGTTTGATCCTCTTCACGAGCCGCGGGCGTTAAGGCAATCAATCGCATCACCACAAAATGCGGGCGCAATTCAACCCCCACAATGCCAGAGAAATCCTGATTAACATCCTTCCACAGTAGCAACTGTCTGGCCTCACTATTTTGATACCACTGCAGTTCTGCTTGCAGTCGGTCAATTTTTTTTAATGCGGGCGCAAAAGAGAGCAACCCCATTGCCACTTTTTCATAATCATTACGATATTTAAGTAACAAATTGATCCCCCCGTAACGTTACGCTCTTGGATGAGCTTTACGATAAACTTCCGTTAAGTGTTTCTTTGAGATATGCGTGTAAATTTGGGTCGTAGAAATATCCGAATGGCCTAACAACTCCTGAACGATCCGTAAATCGGCGCCATTTTCCAGAATATGGGTGGCAAATGAATGCCGTAGCGTATGCGGCGTCACATGTTTACGAATACCAGCCACACTGACATAGTGCTGAATCTTTTGCCAGATACTTTGCCGACTCAGCCCGCTGCCATGTGCGTTGAGGAATAAATAGGGTGATGTCCGCTGTTTTAGCAATAGCGGTCGACTCTGATTTAAGTAACGGTCGATCCAGTCGATAGCCACGTCACCAATGGGAATGATGCGTTCCTTATTTCCTTTACCAATGGTCTGAATCAGTCCCATTTCAAGGTGCAGTTCACCCATTTTAAGATGGACCAGTTCACTGACCCGCAAACCAGTGGCATACATCACTTCTAAAATGGCGCGATCACGAATACCGTACTTATTAGTGGTATCCGGTGCAGCCAATAGTGCATCAACTTCCGGCACAGTCAACACTTGAGGCAGTGGTCGGCCTTTTTTAGGTGCCTTAATTTCTGCCATTGGATCAACGGTTAGCTGCTCGTTTTGAACCAAGTACTGGAAAAAGTGGCGCAACGTAGACACCATTCGGGTGACACTGTTACGTGCTTTACCGCTGTTTTGCTGCTGCTTCAAAAAATTAAGGATCGTCAGCTGATCCACCTTAGCCAAGTTGGCGATGTGCTGTTGGACCAAAAACTGGTGAAACTCTTTTAAATCCAACCGATACGAACTGATGGTATTTGCTGCTAGACCCCGCTCAATTCGTAAATCGTGCAGAAAATCCTCAATCTGCTCGTCCATTTTGATCACGTCCTGCTTCAGTTAACCACAGGTAACCATCATGCTGTTCAGCAAACCGCTGCTTCATCAGATGGCCGACTGCCCGCTTGAACTGTCCTTTGCTAATCCCGAAGTAATCTTTGATATCATCCGGATCACTCTTATCCGTGAACCCAACTTTGCCTTCCGGTGCGTGTTGCAGGGTTGCCAGTAACATCAGCGCATCCTCTGGAATTGCTTGATAAGCCCGTGGCCGTAACGACAGTTTTAACGTCCCATCAGGAAATTGGCTGACCACTCGAGCGTTCAACTGCTGTCCTAAACGAGGTTCTTCATCACGTTCTTCTGGTGGAATGAATCCCAGGTTATAATCACTAGTCAGCACCATCGTACCGGTAAGCTTCAAACGATAGGCCGTTGCGACAACGTCTTTATTCGTTAACTTAGACTTAGTTGCTACTGGTTGTGAAATTACTCGATAGAGTGCTTCATCGCCTAAATCGCCCCACATCCGACCCTTCTTATCAAGGGTGATGGCCAGCATTAAACGGTCACCGCGTTGAGGCCACAATCCTGCAATCTCAGGTAAATTATCTAACGACACCACAATGTCTTTATTAGGTAGACCGATATTTACGAACACACCCAGTCCCCGTTGTACACGAACCACTTCACCAAAACCATAGTGATCCACTTGGACTTTTGGTGCGTCCCGTGTGATCTGTAATTGATGCTGTTCGTTTTCGTAAGCAAAACCCTTAAACTGACTGCCCAATTTTAACGGCTTTTTAATTTCACCTTTATCAAGGCGAAATGTCAGACCATTAGTTTGGACAAAATATTGCTTGTCATTTTCATCAGTTACTTCGCCGCTAATAATTCGGCCGAGCAACTGGGTTAATTCATCATTCATTTTAGTATCCCCGTTCGTTCTCTTATATTACACATCTTTTGATATTATCGCACATATTGACCTGGGAAGGTAGTTTATTCTCACCTCAGAATCTCAGGGCAACTAAAAAAGCCCAGCCGCAAGGGCTAGGCTTTTCAATATCAGCTAATTAAGTTGATTAAAGTGCGTTTGAAGCACCGTGGTAAACAACACCGCGACGTGAGTCAACAGTGATCAATTCACCATCAGAAATCTTTTCTGAGGCACCTTCAGCGCCAACGATAACTGGGATTCCCATTGAGATACCAACTACGGCTGCGTGTGAAGTTAAGCCACCGTTTTCAACGATAACGGCGCTAGCCTTTTCGATAGCTGGCAAGTAGTCTTTGTCAGTATTCTTAGTAACCAGAATGCTGCCTTCAGTCGTCTTGCTGTTAGCTTCTTCGGCGTTTGATGCTAATACGGCTTTACCAATAACAGTGTCATCGCCGACACCTTGGCCACGTACTAACTTTGAACCGATCAATTGAACCTTCATCAGGTTAGTCGTACCGCGTTCGCCAACGGGAACACCGGCAGTAATCAAGATCAAGTCGCCTTCCTTAGCTAAGCCAGTTTCAACAGCCTTAGCAGCTGCTAAATCAAACATAGCGTCGGTGTTAGCTGGCTTTTCAGCAACGATTGGGTATACGCCCCAGTTAACCATCAAACCACGACGAGTACGGTCATCGAAGGTAACGGCCAAGATGTTAGCATCTGGACGGTACTTGCTGATCATACGAGCAGTGTAGCCTGATTCAGTAGCAGCAACGATGGTCTTAACGCCCAAGCTCTTAGCAACACGAGCAACTGAAGCACCAATTGATTCAGTAACGTCAGCGTTAGCTAAGTCCATGTGGTCAGTACCAAAGTCCTTCAAAGCATTTTCAGCCTTGATATCGATCCGGTTCATCGTTGAAACGGCTTCTACTGGGTATTCGCCGTTAGCACTTTCACCAGAAAGCATGGTTGCGTCAGTACCATCAAAGACGGCGTTAGCAACGTCAGATGCTTCGGCACGAGTAGGACGTGGGTTTTCTTGCATTGAATCCAACATTTGAGTAGCAGTAATAACTGGCTTGCCCAAAACGTTGCACTTACGGATCAAGCGCTTTTGTACCAATGGCACGTTTTCAGTTGGAATTTCAACACCCATGTCACCACGAGCGACCATCAAACCATCAGAAACTTTGATAATATCGTCAAAGTTGTCGATACCTTCTTGTGATTCGATCTTAGGGAAGATTTGGACGTGTTCCATGTGCTTTTCTTCCAATAATTCACGAATGTCCATAACGTCTTGTGGCTTACGAACAAATGATGCGGCGATAAAGTTAATTTCGTGATCCAAACCAAAACGAATATCAGAAGCATCCTTTTCAGTGATACCTGGTAAATTGATTGAAACGCCAGGTGCGTTAACACCTTTACGTGAACCAAGCACACCATCGTTTTGCATGGTACCAACTAATTCTTTGTTAGCGTCGTCCTTTTCATCAACGACCATGTCAAGCAGACCATCGTCGAATAAGACGTGACCGCCAACACTAACGTCATCGAATAAACCAGGATATGTGACCGCGATCTTATCCTTAACACCTTCTAAGGATTCATCCATAGAAATTCGGAGCTTGTCACCAGTCTGATATTGGATTTTACCGTCTTTTTGAACGGTAGTCCGAATTTCAGCACCCTTAGTATCAAGCATGATACCAACAGTCTTACCAGTAATCTTTTCAGCTTCGTGGACGTTGTTCAAACGGCCTAAATGTTCTTCATGATCACCATGAGAAAAGTTAAACCGGAAAATGTTAGCGCCAGCCTCAATCAGCTTTACGATTGTGTCGACATCGGTACTAGCGGGACCAAGTGTACTTACGATCTTGGTTTTCTTCATAAGAAAAATCTCTCCTTTGAGTTTAAGACTGATTTGCTTGCCATATCATCTTGTGATGATTATCACAGCTAAACCAATCCAATTTGGAATCCGTTTGTTATTTTAGCACTTTTCAAATTTAATGTCTGCGGTGTTTTCTCAAAAACTGAACATTTCCGTCATAAAAGCGTTTTCATGCCTTTTCTTAAGATAAACTTAACGCTAAATTTTAATTTTTCACCTGCAAGACCACGTTATGGTCACCCAAAATTTGCTCTAATGGTGTCACTAATTGCTCACTGGCTGGCAACCAATATTGCTGATTTAAAATTCGTTTGCTATCGTCAGCTACCCGGTAAATAATCACGGGTGTCTGACCATCATGCGCCTTTAAAAACTGAGTCAGTTTCGTCATCGTTGCCGTTTCATCCGTTGCCCCAGTCAGCCGCAAGAACCACCGACTCCCTCGCAACGCTTTAGGCGTGGACTGTTCTGGTTTCAAAGGTTGTTCCTCAGTAGCTTGCATTGCTGAATCAGCCACGACCTGCAGGCTGCCCCGGTTAGTTTCGACTTTCCCGCTAACCACGATCACCTGTTCTTTTGCCAGCCAGGTGGCAATTCGCCGATACGTATTCGGAAAGACGGTGATACTGGTCTCCCCGGTCAGATCACTGGCCGTCAAAAACGCCATCTGATCCCCTCGCTTGGTTCGAATGGTCCGGATACGGGTCACGTAAACCACCAGCGTCACGTGCTGGTCAACACTGAGATCACCAATGGAGACCGCGTTGCGCCGCTGAGCTAAATCAGCATACTGCTCAACTGGGTGACCTGACAGGTAAGCGCCCAAATATTCGTTTTCCTTCTCCAGCCGTTCATTCAACGGCAGATCCGGCTGGTGCTTGATTTTTGGTGCTAAAGCTTCAAACAGATCCATACTGCTACCGCTGAGTTCCACGCTGCTTAAGAATTCTGGCAGACTGGCAATCAGTTCAGCCCGGTTATAACCAAAATCGTCAAAGGCCCCAGAGTATATCAATCCCTCGATGAGGTCGGCCTTCAACCACTTAGGATCCAAGCGCAGTAAAAACTGGTGCAGCGACTTAAAGCCGCCGTTAGTCTGCCGCTCAGTCATGATGCTTTGTAACAGATCCCGGCGCATGCCTTTAATCGAAGCTAAGCCAAAGCGAATTTGGTTGTTTTCCAAGCGGAAATACGCACCGCTGTGGTTAATATCAGGTGGCAAAATAGTTACCTGATGCCGTTTAGCTTCCATTAAATACAGTTTCGTCTTGGCACTGTTATTTAAAACGGAATTCAATAAGGCGGTGAAAAAGGCCGCTGGGTAATGAGCTTTTAAATAAGCCAGCTCAAAGGCCATTTTACTGTAAGCAACCGCATGTGAGCGGTTAAAGCCGTAGTTGGCAAACCGGTCAATATAATCAAAGGTAGCCTCAGCGGCTTCAACCCTGTGCCCACCGGAAACGGCACCATCAATAAACCGTTTGCGCATGGCTTCCATAGTGGCCTTTTTCTTCTTACTCATGGCCCGCCGGAGTAAATCGGCCTGACCCAAGGTGAATCCAGCCATGGCGGAGGCAGCCTGCATAACTTGTTCTTGATAAACGATGATGCCATAGGTTGGTGCTAGAATCCCCTTCAATGAATCATCTGGGTAAGTCACAGGTTCTTGGCCGAACCGCCGCTTAATAAAGTGGTCAATATTTTCCATTGGTCCCGGCCGATACAGCGCATTGACCGCAGCTACCAGTTCAAAATTATCTGGGTGCAGCC
The DNA here is from genome assembly GCF_059704265.1 of Secundilactobacillus sp. MJ173. Taxonomy (NCBI): domain Bacteria; kingdom Bacillati; phylum Bacillota; class Bacilli; order Lactobacillales; family Lactobacillaceae; genus Secundilactobacillus; species Secundilactobacillus sp. MJ173. The sequence goes on along the minus strand of NZ_BAAKGN010000059.1, from coordinate 11,735 downwards.
GTCTCAAGACGTTTTTAATGCCGCTGGATTCAAATTGGAACACCCCATTGGTATCGCCTCTTTGAAATAAAGCCAACGTATCAGCGTCATTCAAATTAATTTGACTAATATTTAAATCGCGCCCCGTCTGTACTTTGACGTATTTCAACGCCGCAGCTAACAAACTTAGGTTACGCAGCCCTAGAAAATCCATCTTCAACAAGCCGACCTGTTCAACATAGTCCTTGGTATACTGCGTCATTAACATGGTTTCTGACCCGTTTTGAACCGGCACGATCTCAGTCAGTGGCTGATCACTTAACACGATCCCCGCCGCGTGGGTGGAGTAGTGCCGCGGTAGCCCCTCTAATTTAGAAGCCGTTTCAAACAACAATTTATTCGTAGCAGAATCCGCCACTAAGTTTTGTAATGGCTGAGATTGCTGATAGGCGTCTTTTAAGGAAATATGAAAGACGCTTGGGACCGTTTTGCTCCATTCACTGAGTTCATACGAACGTAGGCCAAACACCCGACCCACGTCGCGAATGGCCTGCTTAGTAGCTAGGGTCCCAAACGTGATGATTTGCCCCACCCGCTCATGGCCGTATTTTTGATGAACGTATTCCAAAACTTCCTCACGGCGGTTATCGGGAATATCCAAATCAATATCAGGCATCTGCGCCCGTTCTTCGTTTAAGAAACGTTCGAAGAGTAAGTGGTATTGCAACGGATCCACATCCGTAATCCCCAGAACATACGCCACCAGAGAACCCGCCGCCGACCCACGACCGGGGCCAGTGGTGATCTGTGCCCGTTTGGTAAACTGCATCACATCCCAGACAATCAAGAAATAATCGTTGAACCCCATACGGTCAATGACGTCTAACTCGTGGGCTAGTCGCTTGTCATACGGTTCGGCATCCGTAATGTGATTTTCCTGTAAACGTCGCGTTAACCCTGTCTGACATTGCGCCAGTAAGTATGTTTTGACTGGCTGTTGATCAGGCGTTTGAAATCGGGGTAGCTGTGGGTGCTGAAACTTTAACTGCACCTGACAAGTCTGAGCCACAGTTTCCGTTAACGCCGCCGCTGCTTTTAACCCCAGCTCTTCGTATATACTGGTATACTCAGCGGCTGGTCGTAACCAGTACTGACCCGTCTTCTTCTGCGCGTCAGCAAGGTTACTGATGGTGGTGCCGTCCTTAATCGCGTTTAAGACCCCAACAGCAAACCGGTCGTCAGCATTCAAATAACGAACTTCTGGTAAGGCCACGACTCGTACCCGGGCCTCCGCAGCTAATTTGGTCAACAACTGACGGACAGCGGCCGACTGAGTGGGCGCAATGCCGATCAACAAACTGTCTTCATCAACAATTTGGCTTAAGCGGCTCAGTAACTGATGAACGTTTCCCTGTTCCCCCTGATCAAGCCAGTACTGCAGCTCGCTTTCACTGGGTAAAATCACCATCAAATCATGGAACCACTGTTGAATTTGCGCTACAGTCACCGGTTCTTGATCAGGTCGGGTTTGCAAATAAGACGATATGGCCATTAAATGTTGGTAGCCAGTCTGGTTCTTAGCCAGCAAAACCATTGGAAACGTCTGCTCACTAGCAAAAATTCCCGCTAAGTCAGCCGTCAAGCCAATCACGGGCTGAACGCTGTACTTCTGACAGAGCTGGTAAAACTCAACCGTGCCGTACATGACGTTGCGGTCAGTCAGTGCCAGTGCCTGATATCCCCGCTCAGCCGCGGTTTTCACCAGTTCTTCCAACTGGTTGGTACTTTGCAGCAGACTGTAGCTGCTGATGACTTGTAATGGAACAAACGCCATGATTCATCGGCTTCCTTTCTCGTTAAACTTCCGAACTCCATTATAACAGAGTGGCTCATTTTAAAGCTTTCATTTTGGCTGACATTATGCTAAAATTTCTTTTGATTGCGAGGTGTCTACAATGAAAGCATTAGAAGCAAACTTGGTTGTTATTTTTTGGGCAGTCATTTTTGGTGAAGTCATCGGCTACATCGGTGGCCAGTTGGAAGTTATGACCTACGTACCTGCACAGATTGGTGTCGTAGCCACCCTTGCTGCCTTGATCTTCACCAATGGCGTCAAATTAGTGTCAAATTCAGATACAAAAGCAAACAATTAACCAGATAAAAAGCGGTAGTTCCCAATCAGGGCGCTACCGCTTTTTTGTCGTTTTAATTAATTCGCTTCACTATCCGTGTGTACTTCACCGGCAGTTGAATGGGTCTGAAAAGCAATTCCGTTACCTTCACTGTTCAGCGTCAGTTCAACAGTTGATTGTGCACTGACTTTACCGCCAATAATCAATCTAGCTAGTGGTGTCTCAACCACGCTGGTAATGGTTCTTTCCAACGGCCGAGCACCATAAGCTGGTAGATAACCGCGCTTAGCTAACCAGTTGGTGGCTTCTGGCGTAATGGTCAGGGTGATCTGCTGTTCAGCTAATCGGTCAGACAACCGCTTGATTAACTTACCGACGATCTGCTCAACATCCGCTATAGTCAACGGTTTAAACATGATGGTATCGTCGATTCGGTTCAAGAATTCCGGCTTAAATGACCGTTGCAATAAACTAGCCACCTGCTTTTTGGCCTCATCCGAAATTTGACCCTGAGCATCCGTGCCCTCCAGCAAAATATCCGATCCTAGATTTGACGTCATGATCAGCAGGGTATTCTTGAAGTTAACCGTGCGTCCTTGACTATCTGTCAAACGGCCATCATCCAATACCTGCAATAACAGGTTAAAGACGTCTGGGTGGGCCTTTTCAATTTCATCAAATAAGACGATAGAGTATGGGTGCCGCCGAACCGCTTCAGTCAGCTGACCACCTTCTTCGTAACCAATGTAGCCAGGAGCTGCCCCCACTAACCGGGAAACGGATTCTTTTTCCATGTACTCAGACATGTCGATACGGATCATTTCACTTTCTGAATCAAACAAGTTTTCTGCCAAAGCCTTGGCCAACTCAGTTTTACCCACACCAGTCGGTCCTAAGAATAGGAATGACCCCAGTGGTTTGCTTGGGTCCTGAAGGCCCGCACGTGACCGTAAAACAGCATCTGAGACCGCTTGGACAGCTTCATCCTGGCCAATGACCCGTTTATGCAGATTATCTGCCAGATGCAGCAGCTTTTCGCGTTCCGTGGCCACTAAGCGGTTAACGGGAATGCCCGTCATCTTAGCGACCACCGCCGCGATTTCTTTTTCAGTTACCGATTCTTCAACCAGCCAGTCGCCAGAGTGATCCTTATCTTCCATGGCCGCCAGTTCCTTTTTCAATTGGGGAATGGTGCCATGCTGTAAGACCGCTGCTTTATCCAAATCATACTGTGCTTCAGCATCACTGAGATCGCGGTTGGCTTTGTCCAACTCGGTCTTTTTCTGGCTCAAGGCATCCAAAGACTGCTTTTCGTCTTCCCAACGGGCGTTTAAACTAGTTACCGTTTCCTTCACGTCAGCTAGAGTCTTCTGGACTTCTTTCAAGCGGTCTTGGGACGCTTCATCCGTTTCCTGCTTTAAGGCTGCCTCTTCCACCTGCAGCCGCATCTGCTGACGCCGAGCCTGATCCAGTTCGGTAGGTGCCGAGTTCATTTCCACCCGAATGGACGCTGAGGCTTCATCCACCAAGTCCAACGCCTTATCCGGTAAGTAGCGATCCGTAATGTAGCGGTCCGATAATTTCGCCGCGGCCACTAAGGCATTGTCGTGAATCCGCACGCCATGATGAATTTCGTAGCGTTCACGTAATCCCCGCAAAATGGTGATGGTATCAGCAACAGAAGGTTCAGCTACCGGCACTTTTTGGAATCGGCGTTCAAGAGCCCGGTCCTTTTCCATATACTGCCGGTATTCATCCGTCGTGGTAGCCCCGATCAAATGCAGTTCGCCACGAGCCAGCATGGGTTTCAGCAAATTACCAGCATCCATACTGCCTTCCGTCTTACCGGCACCCACAATGTTGTGGATTTCATCGATGAACATGATGATATCGCCGTTAGACTTCTTGACTTCGTTCAAAACTGCCTTCAGCCGTTCCTCAAATTCACCACGGTACTTGGCGCCAGCAATCAGCGACCCCATGTCCAGTGAAAAGATCGACTTGTTCTTCAGGTTCTCCGGTACGTCACCACGCGCGATCCGTTGGGCAAGGCCTTCCACGATGGCGGTTTTACCCACACCGGGTTCGCCAATCAAAACGGGATTGTTTTTAGTTTTTCGTGACAAGATCCGGGTGACCGTCAAGATTTCTTCATCCCGGCCGATAATGGGATCACGCTTGCCGCTGCGCATGGCTTTAACTAAATCGGTGCCGTACTTTTCTAAGGCTTGAAAGCCTTCTTCTTGATTTTTTGACGTGATTTTTTCACCTCCACGAATTTCAGTGACTTTGTTTTTTACTTGCTGCAAGGTCAACCCCTGCTCATTGAGATAGTCACCAAAACGACTACCGCTCATCTGAACGACAGCCAGTACCAAAGTGTCACTAGCAACGTACTCATCGCCCAGATCCTTGCGCACTTCATCGGCCTTCTGCAACAGACGGTACAGGTCCGGTGACAGGTTTTGACCATAAGCCACGTTGCTGCCTTCAACTTCACTGATTGAATCGATTTCGTGATCTAATTCGGTATTCAGCTTGTCCATGTTCAGACCAAGCTCGCTAAAAATCTGCCGGTCAAGCTGACCCGGTTGGATCAAAAATTTAAATAGATGTGAGACCCCAATCGACTGCTGTTTACGATTAACGGCGATCTGTTGGGCCTCCGCAATGGCGTCAGTGACGGATTGCGTTAAAATGTCTGGGTTCATTAAATGATCATCATCCTTTACTGATTATGCTGAATCATTCATTTCTTGGTTCATTCTATCATAGGTCTCCGTGAAAATAAAAATAATTTGACCTTTTTTGACCAAACGATATTAATGGGCTTTTCGCCGGGTTTTCGGCCGTTTTTGAAAGACGTCGTCAGCTGGTTTGAAGCCCCAAAATTTGTGACCACGGTAAGTTTGCTGGGCCAGTTTGCCGTGAACGGCCATATCCTTGCCCCGCTTGGTCTTAATCTGGAACTGAATCTCCTTACCTGCCAGTAAATCGGCCACTTCTTGCTCAGAAAAATGGTGACCGCCCCAGACTTGGTTGAAGTTAACTTCTTGACCACTGGCTGTTTGACCGCCCGTTTTCGCCTTCTTAGGGTAGTGTTTCACCAATTTTTCCGGATCGCCTAAATTGGTCTTCAGTTTCTCAGCATTCGCCACCATGATGGGCAAATCATGGTTCACTGTTTGAGTCGCTGTGGTCAGCAGTTCTTCCGGCTGCAGCTTAAAAGCCCCAACTTGATCCATTAAGTCCATCAGCCGTTTAGTGGCGTTGGTACTGCTGATGATAGTGCCTTCCGTGAGAATGGCGGAAATGGTGCCGGTGTCCGTCATGGATAAAGCGCCCCGCCGTTCCTTCATCAACGCGGTGGTCCCCGCAGTAATCTGCGACAACGTGGACACTCGGGTAGCCCCAGTACCGATGTTATGGTGCTGCAGATAGTTCATTAGCCACTTCATGGTTGGCTTCACCGGCTTCTTATTAGCCCCTTCGAAGATGAAAGGTGCCGCGGTTTTACCCAACTGCTGCTTAGCGGTCCCTGATTCATCATCCGTGTCACTAATTTGCCGTGAACTATCAAAAATCAGCTTGTAATTCAAAGCCACCGGAACGTTAAAAGCGGTCTTAAAGGCCGGATAATCCTTCAACTCCGCAGTGGTGTGGTCAAATTCATAGTCCTCCCCCAACATGGCCAGGTAGTTCTTGGCGACCACTGAATAAATGGCAGGACCAGACTTGCCGTACTTTGCTAAACTGCTCAGTGAACTAGGCACTTTTTCACCGGGACGGTTAGCCCCGTGATCCACACTGCCGTTAGTGACGTGAGTAAACCGCGGCTTACGGTGAGTCAGCAATTGTTGATCCACGTCCACCACTGCGGCAATCCTAGACACCAGCGGCAATAATTGATAAAACTGCGCCATGGAGATCTTAGAATCATCCGTCCGGGGATAACTGACGATTTTAGCTTCATACATTTTCTGATACGTACTTAATACTTCTTTGGCGCTATAGCCTTTAGGCGCTAAGATGGACGCCAGGTTTGAAAGATCCAGCAGCTTTGGTGGCGCTGAATGACGCCGCACCTTTTTGACGTTGGTGATTTCACTTTCATGATACTGTTCCAGCTCCTGTTTGGCGTCGACTTGCTTCTCGTGGCGCCACTTGGCCGCTTCCTCTTCGTCTTTAAACCGCCGGGCGAAAACGTGTTCCGCGTTATCCTGAAACTTCACTTCGTAAAACGGCTTACGCTTGTAATTCTTAATGGCCATGAGTTGTTCGTACACGTGGCGCACCATCAGAGACTTTAACCGGCCTTCGCGCACCACCTTAACGGGATAGCCCGCTTGTTTAGTTACCGTGGTGGCGATTCGCGTTAGCTGCATGGACAGAAAATCCCATTTGCTGCGGGCATCCGACTTTAAGTAGTCACCGTCCTGCAGCTGACTAGTAATAGGCTTGATCTCACGAAAGCCGCTTTGAATCGAACGGGCTTCTTCATCCGCGAAATACAGCCGCCTGACTGGTTTTTGCCACTTAATCGCGTTAATGATCTCCCAGGCTAACAGTTCACCTTCACCGGAAGGATCCACATCGGTCGCAATCACCAGTGATTCACAGTCGGCCACTGACTTTTTTATCTCGGCTAAATCTGACTTCGTGGATTTTTTTCGTCCCGTCCGTGGATTTTTTGCCATGATGGGTTGCTTCTCCCAACTAAAATCGTTAATTTGCCAAGGTAAATGCTCGATTTTCCAAGAGCGATACTGCGCCGCTTTTTCCGCTGGCACCTGCTCCTTTGGGTCAACAAATTCCATCAAATGCCCATGAGAATGAACGATGCGGTAGGTGTGCCCTTCAAACTCGCCACTGGTACCGCCTAGGGCACTGGCAAAGTTCTTGGCCGCACTGGCTTTTTCACATAAAATGGCGTACTCCGTCATGACCCTGTTTCCCCCTTATCACCATAATGTAAAAGAGTTTTAGCAGCCGATTTAACTGTTAAAGCTCTTTTGGACTGTACTATGCTTCTTTCGCGTTTAAACTGATGATCTTTAAAATGACATCCGTGGCCTTTGCCATGGTCTGCTCTGACACAAATTCGAACCGGCCGTGCATGTTCTCGCCGCCAGCGAAAAGATTGGGTGTAGGCATGCCTAAAAACGAAATCTTGGACCCATCCGTACCGCCCCGCACTGGTGCGATATCCGGTTTAATGTCCAGATCGATCATCGCTTGTTTAGCCAGCGCCACCACGCTCATGTCTTTTTCGATAACTTCGCGCATGTTGTAATACTGGTCCTTCAAGGTCACTTGCACCGTACCAGCACCGTATTTGGCGTTTAGCTGGTCTGCAATCCCCGCAAACAGTTTTTTGCGGTCTTCAAACTGCTGACGGTCGTGATCACGGATAATGTAACCCAGGTCGGCCGTATCCACGTCACCGCTAATTTTGTAGAGGTGAAAGAACCCTTCTCTGCCAGCCGTTTTTTCGGGCCGGTCGTGTTCTGGTAAGGCATTATGGAAATCAATAGCGAGTTGATTAGCATTTACCATGGTGTCCTTAGCCGAACCGGGGTGCACGTTAGTCCCAGTAATGTGAACCCGCCCATCCGCGGCGTTGAAAGTTTCGTATTCCAACTGACCCAGCGGCCCGCCATCAACGGTATAGGCAAAGTCGGCACCAAAATCCTTGACGTCAAAATGATCAGCACCAGTCCCGATTTCTTCATCTGGTCCCAAGCCCACTTTGACCGTGCCGTGCTTGATCTCTGGATGGGCGACTAAGTAAGCCATAGCGGTAACGATTTCTGCCACCCCAGACTTGTCATCTGAGCCTAACAGCGTTGAGCCATCAGTGGTGATCAAGGTTTGCCCCGCGTAATTTAACAGGTTGGGAAATACCTTAGGATCCAACGTATATTTCCCAGCTGAATCTAGTTTGATCACCGAATGACCATCATAGCTTTCAACGATCTGCGGTTTGATATCCTTACCGTTAAAGTCCGCCGTGTCCACGTGGGAAATAAAGCCGATGGTGGGCACTGGTTCACTCATATTACTGGACAAAGTGGCGAAAACATAACCACTAGAAGGGCTCACGTGCACATCCGTCAAGCCAATCTCCGTCAGTTCTTCAGCCAAAGTTTTCAAAAAGTCAACTTGGCTTTGAGTTGACGGAACGGTATCACTGTCTTCGTTCGAGCGCGTTTCAACTTTTACATATCTCAAAAAGCGGGGAATAAGATCGTCATATTGCATAGTCGTCACCCTTTCAAATAAACGTAAATGGATCAGTATTTAATGTTGATGGGACAATTTCAATTTGCCACTGGTTTTGCTGTGCCCACTGTTTGAATAGTGCCGTTAAGTGGGGCTTGCAAATACTTTCAATGTGGTGACCAGGATCAATCACTGGGAAATGTGCCGCAATCATATCGTGGCCAGTATGGTAATAAACGTCTCCGGTCACATAGGCATCGGCGCCCTTTCGTTGAGCGATTTTAAAGAATTTCCCACCATCGCCACCAAGTACCGCAATCCGTTGCACCGGCTTGTCCAAATCTTCAGCAATGACCCGTAAACCGTCAACGTTGAAAACCTGCTTACAGTGTTCAGCAAACGCCCGTACCGTCATTGCCTCAGATAAATCGCCGATGCGACCCATGCTGAATTGATGCCCTTCGTGGTCTAATTTAGTCAGCTCTAAAGCTGGATGACCACCTGGGTAAACCTCGTTGACAGCAGCTACCACCGCCTGCAATTTCGCATTCGGCACTCGCATCTGAATCGCCAGTTCATCGGTACTGTTCCGTTCGCCAACGGGACCTAACTCGGGGTCAGCGCCCTGCATCGGCGTAAACCAAGTGGTACCGTTCCACTCATAGCTGGCACCAGCATACCGGGCCATATCACCGGCACCGGCGCCCACCATGGCTAACCGCACCGCATCCGCATAGACGGGTTGCACATGAACGGTCAGGAGATAATTAGTTTCCGTCACACCGTCCACCAAGCCAACCGTGTTGGTTAAGCCTAATGCTTCTGCCAACCAGTCGTTCATCCCGCCTTCAGCACTGTCAAGATTAGTGTGAGCTGCATACACCGTGATGTGGTGCTGTAACAAGGTAGCATACATCTGGTTTTGCGGGTCATCTAAGTCTAAATTACGTGCTGGATGAAACATTACCGGATGGTGGGCAAAGATTAAATCTGCTCCCACCGCAATGGCTTCGTCCACCACTTCTGGCCGCACATCAAGAGTCACAAGTACTTTGTGAAAATCAGCTTCCAGCGACCCCAACTGTAGCCCGATGGGATCTTTCGGTTCAGCAATCGTCTTTGGCGCAAACTGTTCGAACCGTTTAATTAACGTTTTAACCTTCATCTAAAACGACCTCCTGAATTTGATTGCGTTCTTGTTTAAAAGCCGTAATTTTTGCTTGCGGCGCGTTTTTGGCCTGCTTCATGGTGGCAATCACTTCATCGAGCCGGGCTTGTTCTTGACGCCACTTCTGTTGAAGGACCAGGCTCTTTTCCCGTAATAAATAGGGGCCAAATTTAAGTTCAGTCGCCGTATACGTCACTGGCTTTTCCACCGGATCAGCCACAATGATTTCGTAGATGTGACCGTCTTCGGCTAGGATCCTTTCTGCCACGATTTGATAGCGGTTATCCTGCAGCCAGCGCCGCACGTTATCTTCACCCACGTTAGGCTGTAAAATCAACCGTTCATGGTGGGTTAAATGTGACTTGCCATTTTCTAAAATAGTCGTGATCAGCGTACCGCCCATGCCAGCAATGGTTACCGTATCAATCTTATCGGCTGGCTGAATCGCCGCAAGTCCGTCCGCCAACCGTGCCGTAATCGTATCCGTCAGCTGCTCATTTTCAATCTCAGTTAACGCATTATGATAGGGTCCCTTCACCACTTCGCCAGCAATCGCTGCAGTAATGACGCCCTGTTTGGCTAAATGTACTGGCAGATAAGCATGATCTGACCCAATGTCAGCTAACCGCGCCCCTGGTGAAACAAAATCGGCAACAGTTTGCAGCCGGTTGGATAAATGTGTCCCGTTCATACAATTTCCTCCACTTCAATCTCGTAATTCCATTATAGGCTAGAGCCCGAACCTAGCACAACATTAGATACTGTTTTTGTGGGCTGTTGATGTGAATCTCTCTGTACAAAAAAGATTGTGCCATAAGTCTATATTGGCAAGCATTCCAATCAATTTTTCAGCAAAAATTAGTGATGCCTGTCCTTTGGTTCAATGCGTCAATATAGCCTAATCATGCGCCAAAACTCAGATTCCCGCCACTTAACGCAAATAATGCCTACTCCGCACAAATCGCGGAATAGGCATTATTTACGTTAAATTCTGGAATCTACCGAGTTTTGTCACACACTGTTTAATGACAAATTATTTTGTAATGACTGAATTACTCACCATCTCGTTTACGACGTTTCAACCCAGATAAGCCTAGCATACTAGTCAGCAAGCCAAGCAAACCTAAACCAACTTCGGAATGATCTTGCTCATTGGTTTGAGGCAACTTTTGCTGGTTAGCGACCGAAGCGTTACTTTGTGTTGCTGAAACTGAACCAGGCTGACTCTCAGTCTTCGATGTTGTTACCGTGGTTGAACCTGCACCAGCTGCTGTAGAAGTCTTCAATTCTTCTGCAGTTCCTGCGCTACTACCATTTTCGGTTGATGACTGTGAATCATGACCCTTCGTCGTTTTTCCGGATGTCGCTGTTCCTGGAGCGGGCGTCCCAGGCGTGGTGGGCTCCGTTGGTGTACCTGTCGGATTACCACCTAGCTGGTTTTCAGGAACACCAGTACCATCAGATGGAACGGATGGCTCCGTTGTTGGTAGACCCGGTTTTGTTGGTTGTGACGTAGGCGTGTAAGTAACCACAACGTCTTCGTTATACATTGGCACATCTTGCGCAACGACACTGCCTAAAGCCTGCTGAGCAACTTTACCTGGTTTTGCAGTATAACCTGTCAAATTAGGCGCAGTTTTCTCGAAATAAGCTGCCGTTGGCGTAGCAACACTCGTACCAGTGACTTCATCCGTCACAACATTCCAAGTTACCTTTTGAACCGTTGGTGCTGGAACTTCACCAGTATAGTTTGGATCATTCACAACGTAGTGAATTGTCCGCGTTGAAGTGGTTGTAGTATAAGCGATCGTGTGCGTCAAATGAATCTGAACGGGTGCGTTATCGCCAGCCTTGAACGTATACGTTCCGTTGGCCGCTTGACCGGTAGCCAACGTGTATTTAGCTGGCTTATTATCGGTGTTCCAACTTGCTGTACCATCAGTAACACCTTCAAGCTTGGTTGGTGTGCCGACAACAGCACCGTTGTTAGCATCATCCACGTATTCCACCGTGGTGCTTTGCGGGTCAGCCTTAAAGGTGACAGTAACGTTGGCATCTGCAGGCTTTATAGTAGTAACTGCATTGACACCAGCTGGAACCGTAGTCTTATCTGGAGTATAGCCAGCTACCCGTGGCGTATCAACTTCGTAATAGTTACCGGATGGCGTGTACGTCGTGTCACCAGTCACTTCATCGGTATTTGTCGTCCAAGTAATTGGCTGAACTTTAACTGA
>NZ_BAAKGN010000058.1:0-97114 GCF_059704265.1 Secundilactobacillus sp. MJ173 | reverse complement strand
TTGTCGGAATACGTTTTTTTGCGTTAAATGGCCGGAATCTGTGTTGTGGCACAGGTTTAGACTAGATTAAAGTATCGAACAAAAACAAACTTTAAATTGTCTTTAAGTCAAGAAACCAAATGAAATTTTTATCAATATAGACTTATGTCACACTATTAGTTCTTCGAGATGATTTTAATATCAGTACCGTTTTCCTTAACAACCAAGTAGAGTACCTTATTATGCTCATCATCCATGTAGCCCAGATTGACAGCAGGATAGCCATCGACTTTTTCAATCCCTTGAAATCGGTCAATCATGGATTGTCTCAATAGTTTCATGGTTTCGCGGTGTTTCGATGCTTTTTTCACTGCAGCAGCAAGGGTAAAGCCATCCTTGATGAAGCCGCTGATCATGAATACTCGGATGAGCATGTCGTACGAATATTTCCGGTTCTGACCATTGACCTTTTCACTTTCGATGTAACCTTTTTGTTCCCAATACCTTAATTGACTCTGTGACACACCAGTTGCAGATGAAACATCACCGATGCCCAGGTGCCAGTTAACTTTCTGGCTAAAAGCTTTAAACGCGTCGTGTTCCTCAGTGTCCAAAAATGTCCCTCTTCTCATTAAATACTTATTGTAACGGTTTTCTTTCCTATTAGAATAGGATTCTAGTTGTTAGATTAATTAATAAGCTTATCTGATTTCATAATGACTAGTATATATAATCAAATAAATTTGTCAAGATAGTTGACAAATACCTTTCAAGTTATTATAGTAGTTGTCAGTCGTTTAAAAGTAAACACAAAAAGAAAAGAAGGTTTTAATTAGTGGGTAACGCAGTAGACGTAAAAGGGAAATCGTATAACAGAGGGTTATTGATCGTGATTTTACTGGTCGGTACTTTCTTTACGGTCCTTAATCAAACTATTTTATCTACAGCATTTCCGACCTTAATGAACGCGTTCAATGTTTCAACCGCGACCGTTCAGTGGTTAACTACCGGATTTATGCTGGTCAACGGGATTATGATCCCAATCAGTGCTTGGTTAAGTTCTCGTTTTAACACCAAGTGGCTGTACATTACAGCGATGACGCTGTTCTTTATTGGAACATTGGTTGCATATACTGCGCCAACTTCCAGCTTTGGTATTTTATTAGCTGGTCGTTTGATTCAAGGTGTTGGTGTTGGTGTGACCATGCCATTACTGCAAACAATCATGTTATCAGTCTTCCCGCCAGAACGTCGTGGGACAGCCATGGGCCTTGCCGGTATCGTTATCGGTGTGGCACCTGCCATTGGCCCAACACTTTCTGGGTGGGTCATTGATAGTTTCACCTGGCGTGATTTATTCGGAATGACTTTACCATTTTTAGCGTTAGTTATTATTGCTAGTCTATTCTGGATGCACCCAGTTTTGGAAACGAAAAAAGAGGGCATCGATGTGCTTTCAGTTATCCTGTCGACGATTGGGTTCGGTAGTGTTCTCTACGGTTTCTCATCAGTTGGTAACGATGGCTGGGGGAGCATGACGGTTATCGCTTCATTGATTATCGGTGTGATTTTCGTTGGCTTATTCGTTTGGCGTCAACTGAAGATGGACGATCCATTCTTGGAAATGCGGGTTTACCGTTCAAAGCCATTCATGATTTCGGCAATCTTGAGTTCAATCTCGATGATGGCCATGGTTGGTGTTGAAATGGTGATTCCTTTGTACCTGCAAATTGTCAAAGGTATGTCAGCCTTCCATTCAGGATTAACCCTGTTATTTGGTGCCGTTATGATGGCTATCATGAGTCCGATTACGGGACGTGCGGTTGACCGTTACGGTGCTAAACATCTGACCATTATGGGGATGTTGCTCTTAACGATCGGTTCAATTCCATTTATCTTCATTACTAAAGATACGCCAACTGCTTACATCGTCGTACTCTATGCCGTTCGGATGTTCGGTATTTCAATGGCAATGATGCCTGCGACTACTGTTGGTATGAATGCTTTACCTGTTCATTTGATCGGTCATGGGACTGCTGTGAACAACACCCAACGTCAAATTGCTAGTTCAGTGGGTACTGCTATCTTGATCAGTATTTTAACTAACGTGACGAAGGACAATGTTCCTGGTAAGCACCTGTTGAAGACTGATCCACTGGCATACAAGGATCAAGCAATCAATGCAACCTTAACGGGTTATCATGCTGCCTTCATTGCTGCCGCTGTCTTCTGTGTTCTGGCATTGATTACGGCCTTCTTCATGAAGAACCGTGGGAGTGCTAGTGATTACGTCGCTAAAGATGGGGGTGAAAGCAAATGATCTTAGTCGCACTTGGTTTATTCGCCGTTTTATCGTTTGTTTTCTTCATCTACATTGAAAACAGAACTGTGAGCGTCACGTTGACTGTTTTGGCGGTTCTTGGGTTAATCATTTCCGGTGGATTCGCCGTTAAAAACTGGAAAGATCACTTTGGCTTGGAACAATACACCACGACTACGACGAAGAATATCTATTCCGTAAGTCCTAACAAGTCGATGTCGATGATTCTTTACCAGCCAATTGGCTCAAAGAACAATCATCAAGTCTATATTTACAAGAACAGTGAAAAGGCTAAGAAGCCGGTTCATACTCAGGCTAATAGTGATACCAAGAATAAGTTAACTCGGATCAATGGTACGACTCAAATGACAACGACGGTTACCCGTTGGCGTTATAAGAGTGATGCTGCTAAATTCTGGTTCGCCTTTACGGGTGAAAATCACAAGTTCGTTAAACGGACAAACAAGATCGAAGTTAACAAGAACTGGCTTGTGCTCTCAGTTGCTCAGTCTAAAGCTCTTCAGAAACAAATGAAGAACAAGACCTACCAGGCACAATTACAGCAACAAGGTAAAGCCTTCGTGATGAAGGGGATGCAAGCTGCTATGATGAAGAACCCAACCATGTCTAAAGCTGATCAGGCTAAACTGCAAAAGCAATTGACAGGTGAGTTCCAAGCACAGGCTGTTCAAAAGTTGATCAAACAGGTTCAGAAGTAATATTAGCAAGTTGATATAAACTTGTTATATTGACTGTTTAAAACACTAATTAAAACAAAAGGACCACTTTTTCCATTGCGGGAAGAGTGGTCCTTTTTGTCGTTTGATGAGGTTTAGTAGTAGTTCATACCCCTAACTTTCTGAAATGACAGTATTTAGGTGGATTTGTTCCAGATTTTTTAAACGACCATTAAAAAAGCCAGTAAAAATTCTCATATAACGGGGTTAATTATCTAGTTAATTTTGCTAATGTAAGGGTGTGCAAAGCACAACGTTGTACTTGCTTAATTTCTTTAAAGTTTTGTGGAATTTATGGAGGAGGAATTATTATGGGAAGAGGTTCAAAAAATTTATCAAAGGGGAACCGGAAGTTAGCACTCATGCATGAGTCTGAGTCGTTACACTACCGGATGTATAAGGCTGGTCGAACCTGGCTTTTTGCTGGTATCGCCACCTTTTCATTAGGTGCTGTATTACTCGGGACACAAGTGCAGGCGGCTGCTGCGGAGGAACCAACAACGACGACTGCACCGGCAACACCGGCTGCGGATACAAGTGCACCAACAACAGGTGATACTGCTGGGGCTGCACAGGGTGCAAATACAGGAGCAGCCACGCAGAAACAATCTTCTGCCACACAGCAGCCAGCTGCCGATTCAGCTTATACAGCAAAAGCTGGTGACGTTACTAAGACGGGTACTACAGTAAAGCAGGAAACACCAACAATTGCTGACACTGCAACTACTAACCCAATTGACGCACCTGCGGGTTCACAGGCTTCTACTGATACGTCAAAAGGATTAGTTAACGTTAATTTATTTGGTAGTGGTAACACGGCACAAGCTGATAATAGTGCAACCGCACAATTAGGCGATGCTACAAAGGCTGCCGGACTTATTAATACTGCTAATGATACTCAAGTTCGTGGCGACGTAAATAACGGTGGTAAATACAGTACTGTTTATGATGGTGAGGGCAAAGCACCAGATTCAAACACGATTCCTAAACAGGATGGTACTGACAGTACAGATTTTGGCGCTGAAAATCTAAATGGTAACGATACTAAGAATGACCAGATGGACATGAATTTTGATAGTGTCTATCGTGATACTAAAGCTAAGTCAGGTACTGCTGATCAGATTAATGATCAGGATGCCATCAGTTCAGATCAACTTAATGTTGCTGCAGCAAAAACGGATCCGGCTAAGGCGACTAAGCGATACGCTGTTATTTACGCTAACGGTGCTGCACCTGCATTAGTTCAGGTTAACGCGCTTGGTGACACAACTAACGGTGCTTCAATTGCTGTTCCTGCCGACTTAGCTTCATCATTGAAGATTGGTCCGTGGAGAGTTATTGAACAAACCGATGTTGGTATTACTATTGAAAATGTTGATACCGACAATAAAGATGCTGGTACTCATGAACAATTCAGAATTGTTGATGCTGATTATGGTGTGAATGGCGATAAAAAAGCTGATTATACAGTTGGGACAACTATTAATAATGCGGCAGTTGAGACAATTTCACTAAACGCTAGTCAGATTACTGGTGGTGTTGTCAAGGCGGTTACAGATGCCATTTCGCAACTGAGTACTTGGGCTGGCGGAGCTGGTAACAGCTTGATTGGATTTGCGAGCGGAGGTGTTAGTGCCGTTACAGGTGCCGGTGGCCTAATTGGGTTGCATTCTGACAAATTCAAAGTCGTTTATGAAGCTTCCATCAAGAATTTACAGGCCGAAATCACTCAGCTAAATAACTATGGTAAGACACTGATGGCTGGCGGTATCGCAGCGACAGTTTTGGTACCTGTTACAAAGACTAGTCAAACTACCAATGTGCCAGATCCAACTTCAGCTGATCCTACTCATACGAAGTCTGTCACACAAACAGTTTATCAAGCTACCACTGCTGCTAATGTGGCACCAGTGATTGGCAATATGCTTAAGGATTATATCAATGGCTGGATTAACGGAATTAAGAATGGTATTGAAGGTGTATTTGCTGGTACTACTCCATTCAAGTATAACCCGGCTCTAGCTGTTAAAGATGACGGTACGCCTGATGCTGACTATGCAGCGGCTAAAGATTATGACGGTCAATCGCCAATGGACGCCTTAACTTCTGAAAACTCTGGACTTTCTGGTGGCCTAGCCAGCGGTGCCAAAACGGCGTTAGGTATTGCTGCTCAAGGCATTGCGGATCCAATCATTAAAGCTATTACAGATGCGGTTTCAAAAGTTACTGATGTTGGTGGAGACGCAATCGGTCAAGCTATTGGTGGTACGCTTGGTGGTTCTACAATTAATGCAGCATTCCCAGTTACCTTTACTGATCCAGATCTGAAAGCCGACGGTGCTGCTGCGGGTCAGTTCGTTGGTGAAACTTTCAATACCAACACCAATCTCTTTAAGCAAAGTATGGATTCTTCAACTACAATTGCTTATCAGAATGTTGATAAGACTCAGTTGAAGACTCAATTGGACGCAGTCAATGCTGGTACAGTGACTGGTGTTGATGATGCGGCCAAAACACGGGCTACTAATTTAATGACTAACCCTAACGCATCACAATATGATGTTGATCAGGCATTAGTTGCATTGAAGGGCAATGTTGCTGAAGACGCGACTACATTAGTTGGTACTTCAGGTTTAGCGGTATTAACTGGCGATAAGGCTTCTGAAAATACGTTAGACCAAGTTTTAACTGATAAAGCAGGTACTGCTTTAACTGTTGAGCCAAGTGATGCTACGCCATCAGATGCTGATAAAGCTGCTGTTGATGCTGCAAATGCTGCTGCTGCTAAACTTACAGCCAGTGATTTCCAGATTGCAGATTCAAGTAAGTCTTCCAGCACTTATACCTTAACCCAGGCTGGTTTGGATAAGATTCAAGCCGCATTGCCAGCGGGTTACACGATTAAGATGCCCGATAAGGCAGCAATTAATGCATATAATCCACAGGCATTATCTTACAAGGTACAACCTATCGATGAAGACACTAAGGCAGCAATTGGTACTTCATTCTCAGAAACTGGTGTTCCAGGAGATAAGATCAAGACTTCAGATTTGACGAACGTTACTGTTGATGGCTACACCATGGATTACACGGATGGTAGTGAGACCGTTCCTACCAAAGACGGCGATACAGTAAACATTCCATTTAAGAAGGATAAATCTGATGGTAGTGGCGACGGCAGTGGTACTCCTACGCAAACTGGTAACGCAACCTACACCCTAGATGCAATTGATGAATCTGGTAAAGTATTACCAAACTCAACTGTTGCTGATCAAAAGGGTAACGCTGGTGATCCAATTGATGCCTCAGGACTTAAAGCTTCTTACAATGATGCCAATGGCAAGACATGGTACAAGCCATCTGCTGACTCATTGTCTAGTTACTTTATCAAGGATGGTGCCACTATCAATGTTCTGTACACTGATAAGGACACAACCACACAACCAGGTGGCGACAACCAAGGCACTGGTAATCCTACTGAAGTTGGTAACGGTTCATTCGTCATCAACCCAGATGGCACCATTACCTTTACTGATAAGAACGGTAAGACCTTAACCATTGATCCAAGTAAGTTAGGTCAAAATGGTAAGGATGGTCAAGCTGGCGTAGATGGTGTAAATGGTTCAGGTCAACCAATCGTCATCAACATCTACAACGATGATAATAGTTCAGACGGCACTGGCTCAACTGGTACCGACACCACAGGCACCGGCTCGAACGGTTCAACCTTAGTCGTATTGCCAGGTCAATCAACTGGTACTAAAGTCACTAAGAACCCTGATGGCTCATTAACCTTCACGTTCCCAGATGGTTCAACACAAAACGTTAAACCAGGTGATTCAGCCACTAATCCTGCAGGTGGTAATGTTAAGGTCAACCCAGATGGCACGATTACCTTCACTAACCCTGATGGTTCAAGCTACACCATTGATCCTAACAACAAGACCACTGGTACTACCCAACCAGGTAGCATTATCACTAATGTCACATTACCAGGTAAGAATGGTTCTGATGGCAAGAATGCTCCTGATCAAACTTTCTTGATTGAAAAGGATCCAAATGGCGGTGTTGTACTTCACTTACCAGATGGCTCAACTCAAACTCTTGAACCAGGTAAGACTGTTACATTACCAGGTGGTGGTACTGTTGTCTTGAACCCTGATGGAACAGTAGAATTTACTGATCCAAATGGCAACAAGTCAACAATCAATCCTAGTGATGGTACTAAGACCTCAGATGGTCAAATTACTGTCAATAACGGTGGTACTGGACTACCAAGTGTTGAAGGTGACGGCAACGTTATCATTATCAACCCTAGCGACGGTACAGTTAACTACGGTACTGGTTCAACCACTAACACAACTACAAATGGTCTTCCATCTACGGATGTCACATTGCCTGCTGGAAAAGATGGTCAAAAGTACACCATCAACTACACAAAGAACCCTGATGGTACGGGTGTTCTCAAGACTCCTGATGGCAAGACAGCAACCGTTAAGCCTGGAGACAAGGGTGAATTACCAAACGGTGGCACTTACACTGTTCTTCCCGATGGTTCATTGAGTATTGCTAACCCAGATGGCACAACTCTAATCGTTAACCCAACTGGTGGTACTAACGGCACTAACGGCGGAAGCACAACTGGTAACGGAGCTGATACAGATGGTGATGGTATTCCAGATAGCTTCGAAACCAAGATTGGTACTAACACTGACAAGACTGATAGTGATAACGATGGCGACACCGACTTCCAAGAAGTTTTAAACCACACTAATCCATTGGATCCTGCTTCTAACTTGAAGTCATTGGAAAACGGCGGTAAGGATGCTTCTGCTGGTACATCAACTAGTACCACGACTACTACCACAACCATTAACAATGTGCCAGGTCAGGACGGCGGTGTCAAAGCAACTAAGAATCCTGATGGTTCAATTACCTTCACATTCCCAGATGGTACAACGCAAACTGTTAAGCCTGGTGAAGGTGCAACTAAGCCTGACGCAAATGGCGGTTTCTTCACTGTAAATCATGATGGCACTATCACCTTTAACGACGGTAAGGGTAACAGTTACACGATTGACCCTAACAAGGGCACGACCACTAACCCAGTTATTGTTAACGTTCCAGGTCAAGACGGTGGTACTCAAGCAACTAAGAATCCTGATGGTTCAATTACCTTCACATTCCCAGATGGCTCGGCTCAAAATGTTAAACCTGGTGATTCAACTAAACCTGATGCAAATGGGACAACCTTTAAGGTAAATCCTGACGGCACAATTACCGTTACTGATAAGGATGGCAACAGTTACACCTTTGATCCTAACAACGGTCAAGGGACACCAACCCAACCAGGTAGCAAGTCTACAGTCGTTGTTCTTCCTGGTAAAGATGGTGCAACTAGTGTTGTGACTGCTGAAAAGACACCAAATGGCGATGTTATTCTTCACTTACCAGATGGTTCTACCCAGACAGTTGAACCAGGTAAGAGTGGCACATTACCAGATGGGACTAAGTACACTTATAACCCAGATGGCACACTGACATTTACAACACCAGATGGTAAGAAGACCACTATTAATCCAGACAACGGTACAAGTGAGTTAACGACTTCTACCAGCACTAATACTACTACTACCAACAACAATGGCGGTACGACTAACAACACGACCAACAACTACTATGGTACAGATGGTCCTGCAAGTGCCACTATCAAGTTGCCAGCTGGCAAGGACGGCAATGCTTACACGATCACTTACACCAAGAATCCTGATGGTACTGCAACTATCACGACTCCTGATGGCAAGACAGAGACTGTTAAACCAGGCGCTACTGGTACCTTACCAAATGGCGGAACTTACACAGTGCTTCCTGATGGTTCATTAAGTATCACTAACCCAGATGGTACCACAACAGTTGTTAACCCAGGTGGTGGAACAAATGGCTCAACTACCAACAATGGTGGTTCGACTCCAACTGACACTAACAATGGCAACGGAACTGATACCGATGGTGACGGTGTTCCTGATGGCCTCGAAGGTAAATTAGGGACCAATGCAGATAACAAGGATACTGATGGTGATGGCGACACCGATTTGCAAGAATTGATGAACGGCACTAACCCTAAAGATCCGACATCTAACTTGGCATCATTGAAGAACGGCGGTTCAACTACCAACAACAATGGTGGCAACCCAATTACCATCAACATGCCAGGTCAAAACGGTGGGACTACTGCAGTCAAGAATCCTGATGGTTCAATCACCTTCACGTTCCCAGACGGCTCTACTCAAACTGTTAAACCAGGTGATAATGACACCAAGACTAATCCAGCTGGCGGTACCTTCAAGGTTAACCCAGATGGCACGGTTACCTTTACTGATAAGGATGGGAACAGCTACACTCTTGATCCTAACAAGAACAATGGTGCAACTACCCAACCAGGCAGCAAAGACACGGTTGTTGTCCTTCCTGGTAAGGACGGTACAACTTCAACTGTAACGGTTGAAAAGGGCACTGATGGAACAATCACCTTGCACTTGCCAGATGGCTCAACTAGAACTGTTAAACCAGGTGACTCAGGTACCTTGCCAGATGGCACTCAGTACAAAGTTAACGGCGATGGCACGATCACCTTTACTAACCCTAATGGTGGCTCATCAACCATTGATCCTAACAAGGGTGCTACAAACAACGGCGGTACCAACGGAACCAATGGTACGAACGGGACTAACGGAACCAATGGTACAAATGGTATCAATGGAACTAATGGTACGAACGGCACCAACGGAACCAATGGTGTTAACGGCTCGAACGGTACAGTCACAGTTTCTATCCCAGGTCAAACTGGCGGTACAACTGTCACTAAGAACCCTGACGGCTCATACACGATTACCTTCCCAGATGGCAGTCAAGATGTTGTTAAACCAGGTGATAATAGTACTAAGACTAATCCAGAAGGCGGCAGCTTCGTTGTTAACCCCGATGGTACAATCACCTTCACCGATAAGAACGGTAAGAACTACACCTTCGACCCAAGTAAGATTGGTGGACAACCAACTGCTGATGACAGTAAAGCAACTGTTGTGGTCATCCCTAGTCAGGACGGTAAGAACACGATTCTGACCGTTGAAAAGACGACTGGTGGTCAAACACTGCTTCACTTCCCAGATGGTTCTTCTACACCTGTTAAACCTGGTGATACTGGTAAAGTTCCTGGCACTGATACCACCTACAAGGTTAATGAAGATGGTACAATCACCTTCACTAACCCAGATGGTTCATCAACAACCATTGATCCTAATGCCGGTAAGACGAACGTTGTCAATGTAACGCCAAATGGTGGTAACGGCGATAACGGTGGTACGACAACTCCAGGCAACACTAACGGAGCTGGTACACCAATCACCATCAACTTGCCAGGTCAAAACGGTGCAACTACTGTCACTAAGAACCCTGATGGCTCATTCACCTTCAACTTCCCAGATGGCAGCAAGGAAACTGTTAAACCAGGTGACAACTCATCTAAGACTAACCCAGCAGGCGGCACCTTCGTGGTCAACCCTGATGGTACCATTACCTTCACTGGCAAAGATGGCAAGACTTACACCATTGACCCAAGCAAGATCGGTGGTCAACCAACCGACAGCGACTCAAAGAGCACTGTTGTGGTAATCCCTGGTCAAGACGGTAAAGATGGCACACCTGGTAAAGCGACAATCTTAACTGTTGAAAAGACACCAAACGGCGACACACTCATCCACTTCCCAGATGGCACGACTCAAACTGTTAAACCTGGCGATGGTGACAAGTTACCAAATGGCGGCTCATGGGTTGTAAATCCTGATGGTACGATTACCTTCACTAACCCAGATGGCAGCAAGACGACTATCAATCCTAATGATGGTACTAAGGGTCCTATCAACACTGATCCTAAGACTGGAACTAACGGCACCAATGGCACGAATGGTACCAACGGCACTAATGGTTCAACCGTAGTCTTTGTACCAAACAAGGATGGTAATGGCGGTACCATGGTTACTCTTACTAAGCAACCAAACGGTGATGTTACAGTTACTACTCCAGATGGCGGCAGTCAAACACTCAAACCTGGTGAAACTGGAACCTTACCAAACGGCGGTAAAGCAACTGTTAACCCAGATGGCTCCGTAACCATCACTAATCCTGATGGTTCACACTTCACGGTTGTTCCAAATGGTGGTAATGGTGGTACGACTAATAACACCACTAACAACACCACTAACAACATTACCAACAACTATGGTTCAGATGGTTCGACCAGCACCACGGTAACATTACCAGCTGGTAACGATGGTAAGGGTGGCGTTACGATCACTTACACCAAGAACCCAGATGGCTCAACTACCTTGACCACTCCAGACGGTGACAAGACAGTTAAACCAGGCGACACAGGGACCTTACCAAATGGCAGCCCATACGTTGTTAACCCTGATGGTTCATTGACGATCACTAACCCAGATGGCAGCAAGACGACCATCTTCCCTGGTGGTACGACTAACCTCGGTGGCGGTACAACCAACAACGGTGGTGTAACCAACAATTACTACTACGGTAATGGCACTGATGTTAACGGTAAATTGCCAGACGGTTCTAAGATGAACTTAACCAAGAACCCTGATGGTACGCTGACAATCACCTTCCCAGATGGTTCTAAACAAACTGTCACTGTTCCAAATAATGGTGAGACCGGTGACAAGGGTACTTTACCAAATGGTGATACTTGGACCGTTAACACAGATGGTACTGTTACGATTACCTCTAAAGATGGTAAGACTAAGACTATCTTGAACGTCAACCAAGACAAGACTCCTGATAATGGATCTGGTGAGAATCCGAACCAAGGTGGTAACCCAACTGGTCCTTCAACTGGTATCGATACAACGCCAACTACTGATCAAGGCACTGCCGTAACGACTCCAGGTAACGACAATGCTGGAAACAATGGTGGTAGCGATACTACTGGTACCTCAACTGGTGCTGGTGAAGGCACTGCTACTGAAGGCGCTGGCGACAACGGCGGCTTAGTAGCAGGCGGTGACAACGGTACTGCAGCTGGTACTGACGGTACTGCCACTGCAGGAAACGCTGAAGGCGGTACAGCAACTGCCCAAGGTACTTCTGCAGGTGCAGCAACAACTGCTACTAGTCAGGCTAACGGCAACAAGCAAGCTGCTGACAAGAGCGCATTACCTCAAACTGATGAAAATCAAGCACAGGGTGTTGCAGCACTTGGCTTCCTAGGCGTACTTGCTTCACTACTTGGCTTGGCAGGAGCAAAGAAACGTCGTAAAGACATTTAGTAACAAACAGTAGTTATCTTCCGTTTAAATTTCTCCCTCAAAATTTTAAACGATGAAGCCCCGCATACGCAGATGGCGTATGCGGGGCTTTTATGATTGATCCCGATTAAATGAGGTACATTCAAAAGGACACCACAACTCTAATCTAGAGTATTGCGGTGTCCTTTTGCGCTTAATTAAGAGCTTAATGCTTAAACGACTTAGCAACTTCTCGCATTGCTGCGATGCTCTTACTGATGACGGTGACTAAATCATCTACTGTTGACTGTGGCTGAGTGTTTAACCAGTCTGTGATTGTACCAATTAAGCCACTACATGCAAAGCCAACAGCAGCCCGATACTTTTCATTGGATGCATCGATATGCTCAGCATCTAAAACATAATAGATGAATAGTGCATTGATTTGCTTGAAAGCCTGAATATTTTCACCGCGATCAGTGAGCGCTTCAAATAATTGTTGATGATCAACGAAATATGCAACGATATTGGTCGCTATTGGTGTAAAATCGTTGTTTTCATCACGTGGATAGTATTTTTCAAATATACCTGTGAGCTGATTAACGGTATCAGCCACCACTGAATCATAGAGATCATAGACGTCCTTAAAATGAATATAGAAAGTTCCCCGACCAATATCACTTTCTCTAGTAAGTTCTGCAACGGTGATCTTGTCAATTGGATTATCGTGCAATAGTTTGACGAACACCTTTTTCAATTGACGTTGAGTCTTTAACGTTCGCCGATCTGGTTGATCACTCTTCTTAGAAACCACTTTTTGTCCCCCTCTAAGTTGAGTTATCATCCTATTTCCCCCTCGATGATTGGTGAACAATCTCATCAGATGTGTCTATTAATGAACTAATCTATTTAATTGAGTATTGTACACTAATCTTATCTACATTATATTATTTTTAAATAGAAAAACAACAATTATGTTGTGAGCGTTTTCTTGGATAAGCATTAAGTATTTATACACAGGTCTTGGGAGACACTGTGTAGGAGTGACTGCGGGGGTTACTAGGTTATCTAATGGGGGATAGGTTTATGGATTATTTAGCTTTTTTGGGGAAGAATGAACGCACTAAACTGGGAATTTTAGGGGTATTGGCTGAAAATGCGCGGCGAGATGTTGAGGTCAAACAGATCATCGACCAAGTATCGATAACACGTTATAAGTTCAACCAACTCATTGACGAATTAATTCAAGATTTAGGGAGTATTCAGCAAAAAGATTGTCAACTCACTGTCAAAGATAATCTTGTCGTTTGTGACGGTATTGATTATTCAATCTGTCAGCAGTTGCAACTTATCTACTTGAAACAATCACCGCGGTTTCAGGTGTTTGAATTTGAGTATCTTAATCAGCAGACTCAGTCACGCCAGAAGTTTCTGCTTGATCATTTTATGAGTCAGTCAAAGTACTATGCACTACGGACTCAAGTTGAAAATGTGCTGGATAATAAAGCGGTGACGCAAGCTCGGCCAATAGGTGGCAGTCTGCACCCAGAACTTGTCGAACGGGCCAAAATTTCTAATATTTATTATCATTTCTTTAACGGGATTGAAGACCCATTTCCTGAATTAGAGAGCGAGACTTCACGTTTTTGTAATTTCTTATGTATGACCTTTGGTATTTCACTGACACCTAGTGAACGGTTGAAATTGAAGATGTTTGTCCAGATTCAAGTTAAACGGTTGGCTGGTCGGCATTTTTTAAATATTCGTCATTTAGCAACGTTAGAACGGGATACACGACTGTCATTTTTAAAACATTATTACCTCGAAAACGTTTCTCATAGTGGGGAATCGGACATTGATTCTGAAATCTGTTACCTATTCTTATTTTTACGCAGTCAGCAAATTATGGCTTCCGTGCCGGTTAAATTCTGCCAGCAGTTGCAGCAGCAATATAATAATGGCAGCAAACACTTTGAACGCGTTTTAGCTGAAACGCTGGTGATCGATCAGGCCAAATTCACGGGTGAGGAGCAGCAAAAACTGCCCAGCATATCACCCAGTTAACAGTGTGGCTGATGATGTTTGACTACTTTGATTTCACCGAGGTTATTGCGTCTGATCAGTCCCATATGGCCATGGATTTTCCAGCACTCACCATTTTAGGCAAGCAACTGGTGGATGAGGCCATTAAGGTTTTTGATCTCCAGCTTTGTGACGAATGCCGTGCCAAGTTGCTCAAGTCCTACGTTAAAATTTTGATTGCGGATGTGCCTAGTGAATTAGCGCGGGATAACGTCACAATTTGCGTTGATTTTGTTCAAAGTATTGTGCCGATGGACTATTTCGCTAAATTATTGGTGGCTAATCTTGGCGCAGGCATTGTGCTGACCAATCAGTTGAGTAGCGATGTTGATGTGTTTCTCTCCGACATTTACGTGGCAAGCATTCATGATATTCCACAGGTAACGATGCTGGATCCGCTAAAGACATCGAGCTGGGAGAAATTACGGCAAACTATTGCGGGCGTGAAGCAAGCTAAGCTGGAAGATTTTTTGGCGGCAAGCTAATTAGTGTAAACCCTTGACTTATTTCAGTAAACTCGCTTTAATTAGAATTAAGAATTCAAATTGAATAAACATTGTGGTCTGGGGTGCTAGTGATAGCTGAGAGATACCCAAATAACCTGATGCAGTTCGTACTGCCGTAGGGAGCGCCATGTTAGTCGACAGACTACCAGTCCATTTGAGAACCATTCAAGTGGGCTTTTTTATTTGCTGAGCGACCAGTCACAGTGTTGGCTTGGAGGAAGAAACATGCAAGCAACAACGATTATCAAGAACGGGTTGATCGTCACGCCAACGGGTGTGGTGAACGGTGATTTAGCGATTAAAGACGGTAAAATTGCGGCCATTGGTGAGCTATCTGAAGATGCCGCGGAAGTGATTGACGCTCAAGGTCAACTGGTTTTACCGGGAATGGTGGATGCACACGTGCACATCAACGAACCGGGACGCAGTGACTGGGAAGATTACCATACTGGCAGCCAAGCGCTTGCGGCTGGCGGAACGACTAGTATGGTGGTGATGCCATTAAATGCGCTTCCGGCTCGGACAACCGCAGCTGAATTTACCCGTCATCGTGCCATCGCTGAGGGTAAATCTTACATTGATTTTGCATTGTATGGTGGCTTAGTACCCGGTAATCAAGCGGATATTGGACCGATGGCGGATGCTGGTGCAGCTGGCTTTAAAGCGTTTATGGCAACCACTGGCAGTGATGCGCCCGGTGATTTCCATAACGTGGATGATTATGATTTGTACCGGGGGATGCAGGCAATCGCTAAGACTGGTTTACGACTATCATTACATGCTGAAAATGCCGTTTTGACTGATCGGCTGGCTGAAGATAAGATTGCCCATCATCATACGAATATTCAAGCCTACATTGATTCACGACCGCCAATGGTGGAAGTGGAAGCAGTTAGACGGGCTTTGTATCTGGCTAAGCAAACTGGCTGTAAGTTACATTTCGTCCACCTGTCGACTGGTGAAGCTGTTCGGGAAGTTCAACGAGCACAAACAGAGGGGCAGAATGTGACTTGCGAAACCTGCGTGCATTATTTGGCGCTAAATACGACTGATTTTAAGCAAATTGGTCCCTTAGCGAAGTGTTCACCCGTGTTACGGACACCTGAGGTCCAGGCTGACTTATGGCGGGAAGTTCAAGCAGGCCACGTTAACGCGGTGACCTCGGACCATTCACCAGCACCCGCGGAGATGAAGGCGAACCCTAACAACAATATTTTCGAAGTCTGGGGTGGCATCAGTGGTGCGCAGAATAACTTAGATGTTTTTTACGATGTTGCGGTTAAATCAGGGCGCTTAAACTTGCAGCAGTTTGTCCAGCTAACCGCTGCGGGACCAGCTCAATTATTCGGCCTGAAAGATAAAGGGCAACTGAGAGTTGGCGCTGATGCAGATATTGCATTCTTAGATCCTAACCAAAGCTACACGTTACGACCAGAAGACCTGTATTATAAGAATCCAATTTCGGCTTACGTGGGCCGTCAGATTAATTGTCGAGTGACTAGAACGCTGTTGCGCGGTAAAACCATTTTTGAACTAGGGAAGGGTTTCGATGATCAGCCTACTGGGCAATTTTTGCATAATCATCACGTGACGGAGGGTGCGAAATGACACCACCAACTGCAGTTCAGCAACCGAGTCAGGCAGTAGCTGAAGACTTAAAACCCATTGCGGATGATCAGCGTAAAGTCGGCATCTTCGCGTACATGGCCATGTGGCTGGGCGATGGATTCAACATTGGTAACATTACACTAGGATCATCCCTCGTGGTGGCTGGTGTGGCAACCATGAATCTGCTGCAGACCATGGTGGCAGCTGGCATCGCAATCGCAATCATCACGTTGCTATTTACCGTGAATGATCGCTTTGGATACCGCACTGGTGCACCATACGTGATCCAGTTGCGACTGTCGTTCGGGGTCAAAGGTGCTAAAATTGCCAGTTTATTCCGTGGCATTCCCGCTATCGTGTGGTTCGGTTTTCAATCATGGACGGGCGCGTTGGCGCTTAACCAAATCGGGATGACACTGTTTGGTTTCACCGCCAATCATACATTTGCCTGTTTCTTGTTCCTACAGATGCTCCAAGTGGTCATGGCGTTATGGGGGTTCAGGTCCATTAAGTTAGTCACGGGATCGATTGCCACCGTGGTGATGATTGCCATGCTAGGTGTTTTCGTACTCTTAGTGACGCAACATCAGGCCGTGATTCAGCAGCGACTGGTTCAGCCATCAGGGACGTGGGGACTGCCATTTTTCGGTTTTATCGTGGCGTTTTTAGGTAATTACACGGCCATCTTTGAATCCGCAGCCGACTACTCCCGTGAACTAAAACCGAATCTCAGCGATCAGCGACGTGGTTTGCTTTACCTGATACCGATTGGGTTAGCATATGGTATGACCATTGTGACGGGGGCGATGCTGGCGGTGGTCACAGGCATTGCTAGCCCAGTAACGGCGATGGCACATTTACTGAATAATGGCTGGGTGACGGTGGTGATTTCATTCTTCATTGTGTTAGGCACGATTACCACCAACACGGTAGCCAACATCATGCCGCCGACTTACATGCTGACGTCATTGTTAAAAATGCCACAGCAGTTAGCCACCACGATTGTGGGTATTTTGGCGATAGCCACCTGTCCGTGGGTCTTAGTTCAGGACAGTTCAGCACAGGGCTTGGCGTTATTTATCCACTTATATTCGATTTTTCTCGGGCCAATGACGGCGATTATTTTGATTGAATACTATCTGCATCGGCATCAGCACGTTGACCTTTCAGCCTTATATGACGCCAGTAAGCAGCCTGCTTTTACGTGGCGTGCTCCCTTGGCGCTACTCCTCGGGGCGATATCGGCGGCCTTGATCATTAATTTATCGTGGTTCGTTGGGTTCTTCGTGGGTGGCCTGATTTATTGGAAATTAGGTGTCAGTAAAACAGTCCAAGGATAAAAAAAGCAGATTTCCTAAATTTAGGAAATCTGCTTTTTGGTTGTGTCCCAGTTATTCTGCGCTGTGAACTTTGCCAGTAAATTGCGTCACGTCAATGCGAATCACACCAACATGGGCTAAATCTTTTGCCGAGATTTCACCCGACATTTCACGGCCAACTTCATGCTTTAAGATAGCACGTAAGGCATGTTCTTTTTCGGCTGGGTCAGAAACCAAGGTGGCTTTCCCAGTGCCTAAAACACTACGGTAGAAATAACTAAAGTTGCTTAACGGGGATTCATTTTCAGGTGTGTCCAGACTGGAATCAGCGATAATACTGAAGGAAACGTCTGGATTAGCGGCAATCAAGCCACGCTTTTTACCCGTGGGTGCGCCATGAATGTAGAGGACCAAGTGATGGTCGTTGAATTCATAGCCATAGTTAGTTGGTACAACGTAGGGTGCTGGAAAATCTAGGATGCCCAAGTCGATGACTCGTGCTTGATCAATAATCTCTAATTTAGCTGCTTCATCGGTAACTTCACGGTCAGTACGTCTCATTATCAAACCTTCAATTCATTATTAGTTAATTTGATTATAGAATAAGCGGTGCTGTTCGTATACGGATAATGAGTAAAATGCGAAAGTTAATTAAGAAAAAGATGAGTGGGTTGACAATTATCTCTAATGAGTTTATCATCAATGCCATGATATGAAAAAACGATTAGAAGATGAGTAGTACTCATAACCTTAATCAGAGAGCTGCGGGTGGTGAGAAGCAGTAAGGGGCGAGTGTGAAGATGGTCTTCGATAAGACAGGGTATTCGAGCGGAAGTTAGAGTATCATGGGTGTGCCCATTACAGCACGGGGGTATCAAAAGGTACCCGGTGAGGAAGTCCGTGTGAGCGGGCTTCAAATTAAGGTGGTAACACGAGAGGTCGTCCTTATCTTCGCAGTTAAGCGGGGATAAGGGCTTTTTTGTGTAAGAAGGTGCGGATTCAGGCGGTTAGAGACTGGAGCCTAAGGGGCTGGCAACAAAAACCCCGAACTTGGGTTTTAGGTGTCAGTCCCTTAGGTGCAAGTCTCTGCCTGGAGAAGCCCGATTAGGCTACATAACAGTAAAACCACTAACTACGAAAAACAAAACCAAAAATTTCCACCAATCCAGAAGGGAGAGTGACCAACAATGCCTCAAATTACTTACCTACATTGCAACAAAATTTCAACCGCAAGTTACCTGCTTGGCGATGGCATTGATGGTCAGGTCATGTGCCTGTCAATCAGCTATTAACCATTTGAGATGAAATAATGATTGAATAAAAGGAGATTTTACATTATGACAACAACAATTATTGGATACCCACGTATTGGTAGTCACCGTGAATTAAAGTTTGCTGTTCAAAAGTATTTTAAGAAGGACATTAGCGCAGAAGAGTTAGCCCAAACTGCTGCTGAATTACGGAAACAAAACTGGGACACCATTAGCGATGCTGGTATTGATCAGTTGGTTTCAAACGACTTTTCATACTATGACACTACATTAGATACCGCTAATTTATTAAACATTGTGCCAAAGCGGTACAAGGATCTAAACCTATCATCATTAGATGAATACTTCGCGCAGGCTCGTGGTTACCAAGGCGATAAGGGTGACGTCACCGCGTTGAGCATGAAGAAGTGGTTTAACACCAACTATCACTACCTCGTTCCAGAATTTGACGACGATACGGATGTTAAGTTGGTTGGCACCAAGATTTTTGACGAATATCAAGAAGCCAAGGATCAAGGGTACCAAACTCGCCCAGTTGTTCTTGGACCATACAGTCTATTACGGTTGAGTGCTTTTGAAGGCAACAGACAAGATACTGACTTTACTAACGCGTTGGTTAGCGCATACGAAGGTATCTTTGAAAAATTAGCTGATTTGGGTGCTGATTGGATTCAGTTGGATGAACCACAATTAGTTAAGGATCAATCCGAAGCTGATTTGGAACTCTTCACCGACCTCTACAAACCATTATTGAGCAACAAGCATGGTTTAAAGGTTTTGGCACAGACTTACTTTGGTGATGTGCGTGATAGTTATGACCTATTAACTTCATTGGACTTCGATGGCCTTGGCCTCGACTTCCACGAAGGTGAAGAAAGCCTGAACTTGGTTGAATCAAAGGGCTTCCCTGAAGATAAAGTACTGTACGCTGGCGTTATTAATGGTAAGAATATTTGGAAAGCTAACTACGACCAACGCTTGGACTTACTCCACAAGTTGCCTAAGACCAACATTGTGTTAAGCACCTCGTGTTCGTTGCTCCACGTACCTTATACGTTGGAAAATGAACCTGAGTTAGATGAAAAGTATAAGAAGTACTTGGCATTTGCTAAAGAAAAATTAACTGAACTGACTGATCTGGATCACATTCTGGGTGGCTCAGGCGATGATGCTTTAAAGGCTAACGAAGCGCTGTTTGCTAAGCCGCGTTATGAAGAAAACCAAGCCATCATCGACAAGATTGCTTCATTAAAAGAAAGTGACTTCCACCGCGAACCATCATTTGAAGAACGGGCCGCAATCCAAAAGAAGGAATTTAATTTACCAGAATTACCAACCACCACGATTGGGTCGTTCCCACAAACTCGCGAAGTTCGTCGTAACCGTGCTAAGTACAAGCGTGGTGAAATCACCAAGGAACAGTACGATCAATTCAACCGCGATAAGATCAAGGAATGTGTTGAATTCCAAGAAAAGATTGGCTTGGACGTACTGGTACATGGTGAATACGAACGTAACGACATGGTTGAATACTTCGGTGAAAAGCTGGACGGCTTCCTGTTTACCAGCAACGCTTGGGTTCAATCATACGGTACCCGTGGTGTTAAGCCACCAATCATCTGGGGCGACGTTAACCGCACTGCCCCAATCACCGTTGCAGAATCAGTTTACGCACAAAGCTTAACTGATAAGCCAGTGAAAGGGATGCTGACTGGTCCAGTGACGATTCTGAACTGGTCATTCCCTCGTGAAGATATTTCTAAGAAGGAAAGCACCTTACAGATTGCTTTGGCTATTCAAGCAGAAGTACTTGATCTGGAAAAGAACGGCATTAAGATCATTCAAATCGATGAACCTGCTTTACGTGAAAAATTACCGTTGAGAAAGTCAGACTGGTACAGTCGTTACCTTGACTGGGCAATTCCAGCATTCCGTCTGGTTGGCAGCAAGGCACAAGCAACCACGCAGATTCACACCCACATGTGCTACAGTGAATTTGGCGATATCATTGACGCCATCGATGCCATGGATGCTGACGTTATTTCATTCGAAGCTTCACGTGCTGATTTAACGTTGCTGGATACGCTCCAGAAGACCCACTTTAAGACCCACGTTGGCCCTGGTGTTTACGATATTCACTCACCACGGATCCCATCTGAAGACGAAGTTGCCGGAACCATTCACAAGATTTTGAAGAAGGTACCATTGCAGAACGTCTGGATCAACCCAGATTGTGGACTGAAGACACGG
Organism: Secundilactobacillus sp. MJ173; assembly: GCF_059704265.1. Lineage (NCBI taxonomy): Bacteria > Bacillati > Bacillota > Bacilli > Lactobacillales > Lactobacillaceae > Secundilactobacillus > Secundilactobacillus sp. MJ173. The sequence goes on along the minus strand of NZ_BAAKGN010000058.1, from coordinate 75,746 downwards.
GGAACAACAGAAACCACAGCTAGTCTGGAAAACGTCGTTGCTGCAACTCAGCAGGTTCGTAAGGAACTCGCACATGAAGGTCGTTGATTGTTTCAAAGAACGTCCCGTGATCTCGTTCGAAATATTTCCACCGCGACCGAATGCTAGCGAAAAGTCGATTGAGCGGTTTTATGACAACCTTGATGTGTTAGCGAGTTTGAAGCCAGCCTACATCAGTGTCACGTATGGTGCGGGTGGTAGTGACAACAAGTCTGGCACGCTGGATTTGTGCCGGTACATTAAACAGCATTATGGGATTGAAGTGGTCCCACATATTCCAGGTATCAATTTTACAAAGTCAGCAGTGAAATCATACTTGGATGAACTAAAAGCGTCTAATATCGAAAACGTTTTGGCCCTGAGAGGGGATTTACCTGAAGATGGCCAGATTAAGGGTGATTTTAAGTATGCCAGTGATTTAGTCAGTGAAATTAAACGTGAAGGGGACTTCAATGTACTGGGGGCGTGTTATCCCGACGTACACCCGGAGGCTAAAGATAGCGTAGACGATATTAAAAACTTGAAATGCAAAGTGGATGCTGGTGCTTCACAGTTGATCACCCAACTTTTCTTCGAAAATGAACACTATTATCAATTTTTGGAACGCTGCGAATTAGCGGGTATTGACGTTCCGGTGCAAGCTGGAATCATGTCAGTGGTCAATGAACGCCAAATCAAGCGGATGGCAACCATGAATGGTGTGGGTTTGCCGCAAAAATTCCTTAGAATGATGAATCATTATCAGGATAACCCGGTGGCGATGAGGGATGCAGGAACGGCCTATGCGATAGACCAGATTGTGGACTTGTTGTCGGAGGGTGTGGATGGTGTTCATCTGTATACCATGGATAATCCCGTTGTGACGGAGAGGATTTGTGGGGCGATTGAGACATTAATTTAAGGTGCGAAGCGAGGCGATTAGAGAGCGGAGTCCAATTAGGCTAGGTAAACTAAAAGAGCAAATTACACCCAGTCTCTACCAAGCAAATCCCAATTAATCCATATAACAGCAAAGCATCCAAAAAAGGCATCACTATCCCGAGAGGTAGTGACGCCTTTTTAGTATGGCCAATTATCATTCAACAATTGATAAGTATAAATTTTGTTATATAATATTAGTACGTATAAATTAACTGAAGGAGCAACCATATGACTGAAAACATTGAATTTGACCGCATGATGAACGGTGAACTATATCATCAAACACCGGAGCTATTCGAAATGCGAATGAAGGCGCGGGACTTATTATTCGAATATAACCGCTTAAACTACCGGGATTTAGAGAACCGTAAGCGCATTTTGAAGGCATTGCTCGGTCAAGTTGGGGAGAATTACTTCATTGAATTACCTTTCCACACCGATTATGGGTTTAACGTGAAGCTTGGTGACAACTTTTTTGCTAACAACGGTTTGACATTGCTAGATTCGGGGTTAATCGAAATTGGCGATGACGTTTTAATCGCACCCAACGTTGGTATCTATACAGCGGGTCACGCTTTAGATCCAGAGTTACGACTTAGAACGGGGGCTGAATACACCGCTCCTGTTAAAATTGGTAATAACGTTTGGATTGGCGCCGGTGTGACCGTTTGCCCAGGGGTTACTATTGGTGATAACAGTGTGATTGGTGCGGGCTCAGTGGTCACCAAGTCAATTCCAAGTGATTCACTGGCTTATGGCAATCCAGCGCACGTGGTACGTCAGTTTGACGAGCGCGATAAAAAATACTACTTCAAGCAGCGCCAAGTCACACAGGAATATCTGGATAAATTAGCTAATGGGGAAACTTTCCATCGGTAGGAAATTAGTCATCAGTTGAGTTTTACCTAAATGGACGTTTAAACAAAAGGAACGGCATCGATTCTATCAGAGTCGGTGCCGTTCCTTTTGAGTTAAAAGGTTGCCGACCACTTACAAATGGTGTACACTATTATAAGTGGTCAACCACACATTAATTAAACAACAATCAAAGGAGACATAAAAATGTCAAAAGTATTAGTAATCAAAGCACACCCATTCGATGGTGATAAATCACGGACTATCAAAACATTAGATACTTTTCTAGAAGCATACAAAGCAAAGAACCCCGACGACGAGATCGAAACCTTAGATCTTTTCGCCACTAACTTCCCAGAACTCGATGGTGGCATGATGGCTGCTTGGGGGCAATTAGCTAACGGCACTGCCTTCACAGACTTACCAGCCGACGTTCAAAAGGGCATGGGTCAGTTCAACGATGCTTTGGCGCAATTCAAGGCTGCTGATAAGTTGGTCGTTGCTAACCCAATGTGGAACTTGTCCATTCCTGCTCAATTGAAGTCTTGGATTGATGCGATTACCGTTGTTGGTGAAACCTTCCGTTACACCGCAACTGGTCACGTTGCCTTGGTTCCTGGCAAGCCATTCGTTCACATTCAAGCTGCCGGTGGCAAGTATGAAGGTAAAGACTTGGGGACTCAGTACGTCCAAGCTGCACTTGAATACTTAGGGGCTAAGCGTTTTGCTAAGATCGGTGTTGAAGGGATGGATCACTTCCCTGATCAAGCTGATCAGATCGTGGCAGCAGCGCAAGAAGAAGCCAAAGAAGTTGCAGCGAAGTTTTAAAGATAGATAACAGAATGCACCGTAAGCCTAAATTAAGGTTGATAAAACGACCTATGCGATTCCTAAGGTTCTGAAAAAGAGGGTTTCGAACTCTAATGTGAATGGCTTTAAACATGTGAATGATTTGCGGTTAGCGCTGCTTAAATTAAATAAGCAAATTAATTTGCATCCTAATTACTATAAAAAGAACCCATTGTACTATGCCAACAGTGATTTAAATGATTACGTTGCCCTATATATCGACATTGCTTACCGTGGTGGCAAAGATGACGATCAGGGTTATGTAGACGACCTCATTACGAGCGTGAATGATATCTTGAATTATAAGGTGTGGAACACGAAATATTGAAATGATGTGTACACGAATTAAAACTAGCTAGGTAAGTCCTAGTATCAAAAAACCATTCCTCAATTGGAATGTTTTTTTTAGCAAGCTACATCTTGAAGTGATGTCTAGACTTCAAATTTTTGGAGATTTTATCAACAGTGTTTGCCACGAGATTTTTTAGTTGATTGAAATTTCTGACTTATACATGCGTAGTTAAATTGTAGATAGAATTTACTAGGTTCACTAAACAAATGTAATAAGAGCAAGATAAATTTGCTAATATCAGAAGCAATTTTGTATTTCCTGAGATACATCTATGCTAAAATAATGATAGACGATATAGTTTGGACGTGTTAATGTGTTGACAGATATCAATAAAATAAAGAACATACTTAAAACTATTCGTAGTAGACGAGATAAATGGCGATTAAGTCATCGAAGAAAAAACTTAATTGCACTTGCTGAGATGGGAATTGATGAGGAGATTGCTCTAGATACCATTTATCAGGAGTTAACCTATCGAAACTACAGTTCTGGTCCATTACCTGATGATCATCACCCACCAATTCCTGGAGAAGTTTGGATTTTTGGGCTTAACCTTTCTGATGAGTTATGTTATTTGAAATTTCAAAATCGGCCAAATGGTATTGTTATGTGGATTTCGTTACATCAGGCAGAACATCCACTTGAATTTCCATTTGAAAATATTTAGGAAGGAAGTGGCTATAATGGCTCGTATAAAAGAATTCTATAATCCAGAATTGGAAACTACGGAAACTTACACAGAGGTGTGGCAGTCAGAAATAGTTAAAGTTAGAGATATTGATGATCTAATCGTGAGAAACCATTATTGGAAAGATGCTGCCGGTGAGCTATGGGGCGATTTTGATGATCCAATGGAAAATGTTAGAAACAGTTTCAATGCTTATCGTGAACGCCAAGGGTATCTGAAACCAGATGAGATTCGTGCGTTGCGTCAAAATTTGGGGTTATCTGTCCGACAGTTTGCTAGTGAACTTGGTATTGGTTTTTCCACTTTAAATCAGATTGAGAACAATCAACGATTACAAGTGAAATATCAGGAAAATTTATTTGAAGCTGCCGAAATGTTTTATGAAAATGGTCAGTGGCAAATGTTTGTTAGTCAAAATAATCATCTTCCGATAGTGAATAATTTAAATCAGACAGTTTACTATTCTAACGAGGATTTGTATCGAACTCGGCAACCTAATCAGAATATTCGACTATTTGAAGGGTCGTTAGGAGGTGTCGCATAATGACAATTTTACAGTTTGATGGTTATCGCGTAACCAAGATGCAGTATCAGCGTAATGCCAGCTACAAACCGCAAGAATCCAAGATAACGTTTGATCCGAAAATAGAGGCAACAGATACAATAGATCATAATCAGATTAACGTGACGCTCACGCTATCTGTGGGGTCACTGAAGGATGAGACGATTCCGTTTCAGGTTGAGTGTGCTGTAGTTGGTCAGTTTACCTATCACCCGGATGAGGATAACTCCGGTGTAGGTGTGGATAGTTTGATTCGAAATAACGCTGTTGCAATTTTCTATCCATACGTGCGAGCAATTGTGGCGACCTTAACGACAACGTCCAACGAGTTTCCAGGCTATGTGATGCCAACGATTAATGTGGCTGAAGTTTTAGCACAACATGATAAATAATAGGGATTCAGCGTAAACAAAAAACACATTCCAATGATGGAATGTGTTTTTTGGTCGTACATCTGTTTAATGATTACATTGCTTTCAAATTGGCACATATCTTATTCGCAATTTTAACGAAAAGCACTTTTTCCTCGTCTGAAAGGCCCTCAATCGAATGCTTCTCAGCGGTATCACAGATCTGTTCCACTTGTTTAGCTAACTTTAAACCAGCCGGTGTCAGTTGTACCAATGTCACCCGTTTGTCCTTAGCCGATTTACTGGTGTCAGCTAACCCTGAATTAACCAAGCGTTTAACGGACTTGGCTACCGTGGAATGATCCACCTGCATGGCTTCAGCCAGTGCGTTTTGCGCCTGCTGCCCATTACGAGCGAGGGTGATGAGGATAGTGTCTTGACCAGGATAGAGGCCCAAAGCACGGATGTCTTTATCTATCAGCGCTTCATGGGCATTAACGATACGCCAAGCTGCTGCACCCACTGGATAATCATCAAAAACAAGCATGGCAATTCCCCCCTCTGTGTTATACGTTGCCGACCACAAAAGTGTATCAAATTATGTTGTAGATTTCAATAAATAGTTTTCTACTAAGAACGTTAGCTTTAATGATTGATCACCCATTGATTAATGAGTAGATCCACTTGCTTCGTATCGTTAATGTCCGAACCGGCGCCACTGAAGGAGAGCACGATACTTTGCAGTGCAGGTGCCAAGAATACTTTAGCACCCGTTTCGGGGTCAAAGTCGATCAGTTCATGTTTGGCCTGACGGTAGGCGAGAAAGTCGGCTAATTTGTCCGTTAGAACACTGTATTCCTCGTCGGTGATGTCTTTTAGGGCAGGGTATAACTCATCCTGAAAGTAAATATCGGCTTGCCAGAGATATAGGTTAGGGACAAACATGTCCACGAACCCCTGATTAATGGTATGAAGTGCATCAACGATGGGCGATTCTTTCAACGTATCGATTTTATCACCCAGCGCGACGAATTCTGGCGTGACGTCGAGTTCCATCAGAGTTTGAATCAGGTTAACTTTGCCATCTGGAAAATAGTGATAGAAGGTCGTACGCGTTTTATTAGCGTGTTTTGTGATGTCATTCACGGTAGTTGCGGCGTAACCCTTAGATTTAAAAAGTTTACGGGCACTATCGATCAATGCTTCTTTAGTGGCATCGTAGTAGGCTTGGCGTTTGCTTGCGATTGGAAATCATCGTCCTTTCGTTAAAATCATTAATACTAATATAACACGTTTATCGTCATTTGACCTTTTTCGTTGACACCGTGTTGACAAAACATTGTGAAAGAATTATTATATATTTAATTTAAAACGCTTTCTTGTTTGGGATTGGTAATTATAAAACTAAAGGATCTGATTGAATGCTGTTAGTAACGTGTGCCAATGGCCAAGTCGGTCATCGAATCGTACCATACTTGATTGAAAAGGGTCAGGATGTCCGGGTCATGGACATTAACCCCAAAGTTGAAGACTATAAAAAAATCGGTGCTAAAGAAGTAATCGTGGGTAACGGCACTGATGAAGCAACCTTAGACAAAGCTATGAAGGACATTGATGCGGTTGTTTACCTGCCACCTCTATTTACGTATCAAGAAGCAAAGATGGGGAAGATGGCAATTGACGCTGCCATCAAAGCTGGCGTTAAGCAATTCATCGATATTTCAGTGTTGTTCCCACTTTTGGACAATAACCTGCAACACCGGATGAAGACCGAAGTTGAGAAATACTTGATGTACCGTGGCTGGGAAAGCCACATGCTGTGGACGGTGCTTCAACCTGCTGGCTATCACCACAACTTATATGTGAAGCCATTCTACGAAAGTGGTGAACTACCAAGTTACTCACCACTAGACCAAGTCATTTCCATGGTTGATGCGCGTGATGAAGCTGACGTTGTTTTAAAGGTCCTAGCTGATCCAGAAGGCTACGACAAAGGCGTCTTTGCCTTAGCTAACGAAAAGTTCTCTCTACGCCAGGTTGCTGCCTTAATGAGCGAAGTTACTGGCAAAGAAATTAAACCAGTCTTTGTGCCAAAGGACAGGCTACGAGATTACTGGCCAAACTACTTCTTGGGTTCAGACAGTTATGCTGAAGAAGCCTTCTGGCACATCTACGACAGTAATCTGCGTTGGGACTGGGATGGTAATTCTAAAGAGCTTAACTGGCTGCTGGATGGTAAGACTCGTTCACTGCGGTCATATCTTGAAGAAGAAGCTAAAAAAGCTGGTATTCCGGTACACAAGCAAAACTAACCTTGAAAGGAAGCAATCATTATGACCCAAAAAATTGTGACTTTAATTACTGGTGCTGAAAAAGGACTCGGTTTACTCACTGCTAAAGCTTTAAGCAAAGAGGGCCAAGCTATTGTGATCGGTGCCTTGGATGAAGATGCCGCTAAGCAAGCTGTTGCTGAGATTACAGCTGATGGTGGTGAAGCCAGCTACGTTAATTTAGACGTGACTAACCATGATCAAGTCAAGGCAGCTGGTCAATACGTTGCAGATAAGTATGGCTATTTGACCATTTTGATCAACAACGCCGGTATCGTGACGGATGGGCAACACACACCAGTCGACGTACCGATGGATGCACTACGTAAAGAGTTTGACGTTAACTTCTTTGGTTCAGTCGACGTGAGCCAAACAATGGTGCCATTGTTGAAGAAGGCTGAAAACGCCCAAATCATTAATTTGTCCAGCAACATGGGCTCATTAGGATTAGCAACGGACACAAGCTTCCCATTCTATAACTTCTACTCAATGGGATACGGTGCTTCAAAAGCTGCCGTTAACTTTGAAACGATTTGCTTCAGCAAGGCGCTCAAAGACGATGGCATTCCAGTCAATTCAGTCAACCCTGGATTCTCTGATACGGCCTTTGGCGGACGTGATACGAATGATCCGAAACCTGCTGGCATGCAGACCGCCGAAGAAGGGGCAGCGCAAGTCATCAAGATGGCTACTCGCAGTCCGCAGACGGATAACTCTACGTTCAGTGAAAACGCAGGGATCGTACCGTGGTAATTTGAACCGATTGAAATTAAAAGAACCAGGCTTGATCAATTTGACCAAAACCTGGTTCTTTTTCCATGCTATAAAATGAAATTATTCCTCAAACTTCCCAGTGTCTTCATTCAATAAACTGCTGATATCATGAATCTGGTCATAACGGTAAGTGCTGTCGTATTGGTGAGTGTCTTTATCGTAGGCTTTAACCTGCAAAACATCCGTGTGCGGCCAGCTGACCACGTAGGTATAGTCGTCATAGTCGAAACCGTATTGATCCGCAATGGCATCGATACCGGCTTGCTCGTCGCCGTGGTATTCTTCTTCGAAGTGACCGTAGTTGCTGCTGCTTGGTGTGGAGTCACTGGAATCGCTGCTATTATCACTATTGTCGTTAGTAGCAGTGCTTTGAGTGGCAGCATCAGTACTGTCGCCGCTATCCGGTGTTGATAAATCGACTTTAATATTCTTAGCCTGGGTCGAAACGAGGTTCTTCGTCACTGATTTGCCATCTGCGGTAGAACCAGTGCTGGAGAGTTTGAAGGTGTAACGGCCAGGGAACAGTGGGCCAGCTTTGTATGAATAATGATCGTTGCTGGCAGTAGCTACGTTTAACCCGTTTAGGCTAATCGTCGCTTGCTCAACGTTGGTTTGAACCGTTGGGTACATGGCGACCACTTCCAGCTTGTAGGCTGGAAAGAATAACAGGTGGTGCCCCTTAGCAACTAGTTTAAACGTGCCATCACTGGTTTGGTCGTTGTTTACTAAACTAGATTTCATATCGGCTAGGTAGCGCTTATCGGAATTTAAGTAGTTCATGAAGGGGCCGATAGTTTTGGCGTTGATTTCCAAGCTGGGGTCGGTGGTGGTCATGTACTTAACGGTGGCGTCAGCGTTATTGTCATGCATGGCGGAAATCATCTGGTCGACCTGCTTGGACTTGCTGTACTTACCGCTGCCATAAAGATAAGTGCCGGCTAAAATGACGATGATCAAAACAATCAGGCTAATCCAGATTTTCTTTTTGCCAGAGCCCTTTTTCGGATTCTTGTGACGCTTTGGTGCTGCAGTCGTCATCGTTGGCTTGCGCTTGGGTTCAGGTTTTGGCTTAATCGGTTCTGGTTTGACCGGATCCGGTTCCGGTTCAGTGGGCTGAGGCTCAGGCCGAAACGGTGGCGTTTCATTATCATTGGGTACTTTATTTGGATTAATGGTTACGGGTTTTAACCGATAACCGCAGTTTTGGCAGAACACATCGTCGGGACTAACTGCTTCCCCGCAATTTGGACACGTTGACATAGTACTCACCTCTGAGATTTAAATTGATTGAAGATATAACGATAAGCATTAGGTAAAGCCCGGTTCCAGTACGGCCAGTTATGATTGCCGAAGTGGTCGACTTGATAGGTGGGTTTGAGCTGATGCTGTTGCAGTTGTTTGACAAATAAATTGACGTCAGCAATCGGCACGGTGGTATCCAGCGCGGTGGTTTCAATATAGAAATGGGCTGGAGACCTTTTCTGCGCTAAGTAGCTTGATAAATAGCGACTAGGCTGCGCTTGTTCGAAAACCTTTTGACTGAAAGCACCATTGATTTTGAAGGCGTCCACCTGCGAATTAGTTTGAACGGTTGGCGGTACCTTTTGCCAAATGGCCGGTGAAATTAAAGCAGCTACAGAAAAGAGGTGCGGATGGCGGAAAGTTAATCGAGCAGCACCGTACCCGCCCATGGAGATGCCACCAATAGCACGTTGTCTTTGCCCAGCCAGCTGATAAGTTTTAGTCGTTTGGGGAATTAAGTCATTCACCACAGCCATTTCCATCTGCTCTTTAGTGGTACTTAAATAGAAGGAATTACCACCATCAGGAAAAATAGCGACCACCGGTAAGTGCTTTTGAGTGACTAATTGATCTAAGTAACGTTTTGAATCTGCTTGCGTAGTGAGATTGGTCTCGTCGCCATACAGACCGTGAAGCATGTAAATAACTGGAAAATGGGTTCCTTGTTCTTTGAGCCGCTGATAATTCCGCGGTAAATACACGCGATAATGCCAGTTTCGGTGCAACTGCGAGCTATAAATCACACGCGAAAGTACTTGGCTTGGCGCTGGTGCTGCCGTGACTTGTTTGTGAGCAGAACGCTGACTGGTTTTGTTGACCGTTTTAGTCGTCTGTTGTTTTGAATGCTGACCGGTTTGCTTTTCTGGTGGATTTAACGAATGCACCAGCCCGCCTAGGATTACCCCAATAATAACCACGGCGACAACGATAACCGTCCAAAGCTGTTTTTTCATGACGAAGCCCCCTGCTAACTTGTCAAGAACGGAATTTTAATATTAAGATAATCTTACGTGAACACTAGGAGTGTGACAAGGCTAGGATTGAGTGAATATTATGGACGGATGTCTTACTATGGAATGATAGCGCTTTTATTTAAGCGGTTATGAGTGGCGGTATTTTGATCAAAAAAGTTTTGTTGAGTGCTAAAATTGGCAGTTAGTAAATTAAAACAACTAATTTAAAAAAATTTTCAAAAAAATAATTACATTTTAAAGAAAATGTCTCGTTATCAGGTGGGCATTGGAAACGGTATCTGTCAAGAAAAATTTGAAAATAGTGAGCAACATTTGCGTAATTGTGTACTATTTGGGCGTGCATTTTCTTAAATACGTGGTATGACATTCTAGAATGAATCTTTTAAAAACAACCATTAGATACGGAAGTCAGCGACAGTTAAAAATAACTCATGACCATGTTTTTTTGAAAGATGGTGATGAGCTATATTTTTCTTCTAAGGTTAGGTGATTTTTCTTAGCTAGTTTACATCTCTATGTTGATGGGATTGTGTTTAGTAGAAGATTTGAATAATGTATATTGCTTAGACAAAATTAATTAGTGAGGGAGAACACCAACATGAAAAAACATACTTTAGGAGCACTTTTATTAGGATTAGCAGCAGTGGGCGTCTTGGGGACGACAACGGCTTTTGCTGATGATACAACAAATTCAACCACTGCTGACAACAAGCAGAGTGCGACGACAACTGGTAACATCAGCTTTGGGGCTGGTACTTTGAGTTTGTATAATGTCACAGATTCAGCAGTGCTTGGCAAGGAAAACCTCAAAGTTAGTGACGTTTATACATCAGGTGTTCAAGCCAGTGTTCCGCTCACTGCATCGGTTGATGACTTTTTGGGAGACGGTAAAAACTGGAGTTTGAAACTATCTCAGAGTGGCTGGAAAGCTGGCAGTGACGGTTCAGCTGCGACGGTTACTGCATTAGATGGTGGCACACTATCTGTGACACCTGATAATGGCACAGAACAATCCCTTACTACTGCTCCTGTAGAGTATGGTAAAGGTTCAACTGGAACGGTTACACTTCCAGGTACGCTTAACTTCAATTTGGATAAAAGAACTGTTGTTCAGACTGGGAGCTATACAAATACGCTGACTTGGACACTGGAAGATCCCGTTTCAGGAACAGCAGATTAGATTAGGCTGAATTATGACAAGAAAACGATTTTTAGAGAGTTTAGTTGCATTCATGATGATGACCATGTTGATGATTATTCCGGTCACGGTCCATGCTGCTAGTAGCGGATTTTCAGTGCAGCCGATTACTTCGAAAGCGCAACGTGATAAATCCGAATCGTACTTTGACGTCATCGTGAAGCCCAATCAATCAACTGATTTGAAAGTCAAATTGGTCAATCATACTAAGCAAGCAATTCAGGTTAAAGTGGCCGTTCATTCGGGCCAAACCAATAATAATGGGATGGTTGATTATAGTGGTCTGCAAAAAAAGGACAACACACTTCGATATGATTTATCCCAGTATTTAAAGGGACCGAAAAAGGTGACGGTGCCAGCTAATAGCCAGCAAACTTACACGGCGAAGTTGACCATGCCTGAGAATCAGTTACCAGGGTTAATGGCTGGAGGACTGACTTTTAGTCCAATGAACTATTCGACAGCCACGAAAAAGAGCGCCAAGTTGTCGATTACTAACCGGTTCAGTTATGGCATCGCGGTCGTGACGCGTAATCAGGATCGAACATGGCAGCCACAGCTTAAGATTGGCCAAGCTACTGTTACTCAGCAACAAGCTAAGAACGCAATAGCAGTACCAATGCATAACGTGAAAGCGACCTTTTTAAATCAGCTGAAGGTTAATGTAACGGCGACTAATAAACGAACTCACAAAGTGTACGAGAGAACAGCGGATGCGATGCAGATGGCACCTAATTCACATTTTACTTACCAGGTTAAGTTACCGAATAACGTGGCAGCGGGGCGCTATCTTGTGAGCACGACGGCGTACTACGTTAAAGATCAAACTGGTCAGTATACTGATTCAACAGGAACACACTACAAGTATAAAGTCACTAGCACGTCTGACATGATGGTGACGGCTAAGCAGAGTCAAGATTTACAGCAACGGGCAAAACAAGCACGCGGGGGAACACCCTGGTTTGTTTATGCGATTATCGCTTTGGTGGTCGTTTTACTAATCATCATTGGTACTTTGGTTACACTTTTAATTAAGAAGAGATCAAAAAAATAATCCATAGGGGGCGAGCAATGATGGTAAGACTGAGAAAGATTATCTTCAGTTCATTGTTGGCCCTTTTTGTGTTGTTTTTGTTTGGCAGTGGTCAGTCTGTTAAAGCGGCCAGTTATGAGGATAATACGTTGGTTTCTTACGGAATTCCTGGTGAAGTCGTTCAGGTAATGTTGGATAATAGTACGTACGCGGACAATCAAACGCCGACACAAAAGAATCAGACCCCTAACAATTTTACGATTAAGGATGTTACACAGCTGAAAACTGTCAGCTTGGCTAATCGGATGGGCGCGTATCAGTCGACAGCTAATAGTACGGTTGCTAAATGGGTTGCAGGTGGCACGGCTGATAGCCTGTATGTCATCAGTAATAATGCGTATGAACAAAATATCGAAAGCAATGTTACTGGAGATAATGGCAGTTTGGCAACAAAGGAACTCGTTGTTGATGGGCATACGTATCAACCGGCATTTAATATGTTAATGCAGATTATTGCTTCGGCAAACAATGCAACAACCGTTGATTTAACGGGTGTAACTTCAGAGGTGAAGGACACCACGTTGGCTCAGTCACTGATCAGTTTGTTCCAGACCCCTCGTTTAACGTCGATTAACACATTATTACTGGGTGATGACAATTTAACTGACGCAGGTTTTTATAAAATGGGAGAGACAGTAATGAACGTCACCAGTGCACAGAATTTGACCAGTCTGGATCTATCGAATAATGGGATTAGTCAAATGGCTTGGGGGCGAAACTTTCCAATCATCAGTAAGCTCACTGATTTGGACATGTCTGGTAATTCGGTTCAAACAATTACTGATACGTTAAATCACCTTCTCCAGTCGGTTGTTAATCATTACGGTACAGCTGATTTGAGTTCCAGTAGTCTAAACGCTAGTGACTGGAATACTGTACAGGATATTGTTACGTTGCTTAACATGTCGAGTGGTGTCGTCAAACTTAGTGATTCTTCTATTAACGCAATCGCGGTATCAAATATTGCGAAATTGAATGATCAAGCAATTCAAAATGCAATCCCGCAACTTACTAATGATACAATTACTGCTCTTTTGAATGCTAACGAAGATGGTAGCAATAAGCTAAGCGCTGACGTTGCAGAACAATTAAAAGCTAAGCTAGAAGGTGGGGACAATGGTGGAACAGCAACCGCAGAAAACAGCGTGGCAGTTTCCGGTGAACTTGATTTTGGAACCAACTCCCTCAATAGATTAGATTCGCCTCTCACCACTAAGAGTAGTTTGACCTTGGATGCAACTCTTTTACCGGGTAGCACATTGACTGCTCAAATGGGTCCGTGGAAAGCGACAGACGGCAGCTCCTCGTTTAAGGGAAACATGATATTTGACCCAAGTGGGGCCTTTAGTGGAGATACGAGTCTGAACACTGATGCAGCGTCCACTTTGTATTGCAATGATGGTACTGATTCTATAAATCTTACACAAACGTTAACAGGGTTATCTCTTCAAATCCCTGAAGACCAGCGCTCTGCAATCCGAGCTACAAAATATACGACAACGATCACTTGGAAAGCCGATGCCAATCCGTCAGCTACTGCGAACTAATAAATGGTTAAAATTAAAAAGGTGTCAGGTAAAAATCTCATGATTTTTTACCTGACACCTTTTTAATTTAGCCGATGTTTCAACGTTTAACATTTGTTTACGTTTAATAAAGTGAGGTGCGAAATAGTCGTTATCTTCATTTAATGGTGCTATAAATAAGAACGAGATGGGGTGATTAAATGATGCCGAGTTTAGGTTTAAAAGCAAGTACATCACTGGAACAAATCGATGAACGGTTACAATACCAACCATCCGTATTTGAATTTTACACGGATGCGCGCGATGTGACCAAGAACGGGCTGGCGCATTTGGAAGAAATGGTCAAGTACGTTCAGTCGGCAGGAGTACGCCGGATTGTGATCCATCATCCGATGGCTTATGATCACCATCATAATGAAGTTGGCGTTTCAGCGCTTAAAGATCCAGCTGGCTATCAGTTTATGATGAGCAGCGCGGAGGCCTTGATCGAATTGGCCATTAAATTAAACGTTCAGGTGCTGATTCACGGTGGTTACTCAGACAAAGAAGCAGTGGTTAATTCCTTCGGTGATTTTAAAACCGCGCGAAAAGTGATTTTTGCCCGATTGGATTATTTCCAGCAGATGGGTGGTGACCACGTGATGTTTGAAAATTCAATCTCGCCAGCCTTTGATTATGGTGACGAAGAGATTGAAGCAACCGTCATGGCACACCATTATCGGTTGTGCTATGATGTGAGCCACGGCTTTATAGTGTTGCATGGCGATAACGATAAATTAGTTAAAAGTATTGCCCAATTGGCACCGCAAACGGTTCATTATCATCTGGTAGACTCCATGGGACAACACCATGACAGTCTGCAGTTGGGTAAGGGTAAGATCGACTGGCAGCGGGTAATGAAAGTCATTAACCCCGAGGCCACCAGTATTTACGAAATTGATTTAGCTGATCAAAACGACAGTCGAGAGATGCGCGCTAGCCACGAGTATTTGAGAAATCTGCTGTCCGCTCAGCAAACTCACTAGGAGGAACAGGATGACACGGTGTGATTGGGCAGAGGATGCCAATGAACTCATGACACATTACCACGACTACGAATGGGGAGTGCCCACCAAAGATGAACGCGAAACCTTTGAGCTGATGACGTTAGAGATGATGCAGGCGGGGTTGAGCTGGCAAACCGTTTTAAACAAACGGGAGAACTTTCGGGCGGCGTTCGCTAATTTTGATGTGGACAGGGTTGCCCAATTTGACGATGATGACGAGGTCAGACTCATCAACGACGCTGGGATTATCCGTAATAAATTAAAAATCAAAGATACCATTCATAACGCAAGACAGCTGGTTGAATGGCATTCAGCAGGTAAGACCATGAACGCTTATTTATGGTCATTTGTTGGTGGTCAGCCAGTGATCAATCGGTATCAAACAATGGCGGATGTGCCGGCGCAAACGCCATTGTCGCAGCAAGTCAGCAAAGCGCTGAAACAAGCCGGCTTCAAGTTTGTGGGGCCGACAATCGTCCAGTCTTGGCTGGAAGCGCTGGGCATTTTAGATGACCATCTGGCTAAGTGTACGGTGAATCATGTAGGTGAATAGTGAAAGCACAAATAAGGGCTCAAAACAAAATCCCCAAAGTTCAGGGGATTTTTGTTTTGAGCCCTTATGCGTCATTCTTTAAACGCTTGTTTTCACACTCTTCAGTGGAATCGTCACATTAAAAATCGAGCCCTTAGGTTGATTATCCTTCACGTTAATCTTACCGTGATGCCGAGTGACAATCCATTTGGCGATTGCTAAGCCGAGGCCGTTACCACCGGTTTTAGAATTACGCGATTTATCAGTGCGGTAAAAACGTTCAAAAATCTTTGTTTTTTCCGAATCCGCAATTCCTGGTCCAGTATCCGCCACTTGTAAGTGCAAGGCTTCATGCTGAAGGGGATCATGGATGCGTTTGGCGTTAACGGTGACGGTGCCGTTGGCTGGCGTGTATTTAATGGCGTTGTCCAGGAGGATGGTGAGTACCTGACGGATGAGGTCGGGGTCAAATAAACCGTGACCAGAGACGTCAATATCGGCCTTAAGCTGCTTTTGCTGGCTGGTGGCAATGTCGGTATACGGTTTAACGGACTTTTCCAGCCATGGCTGGAGGTCAACATCGGTTTGGTTAAGTTGAATCACGTTAGAATCCGATCTTGCCAGCATGAGGAGTTGATTGGTCAATGTTTGCATGTGCCGAACTTCATCTAGAGCTGTTGAGACTTCCTCAGCTTCATCCATAACTCTTGATTTAGGCTTAGTTAGCAAATACTCCAGTTGATTTTGAATCACGGTCAGCGGCGTTCGTAGTTCATGGGCAGCGTTGCCAGAGAAATCACGCTGCTTGCGCCATGCGAGAATGATGGGTTTCATACTTGAACGAGAGAGCAAATAAGCAATCGCAATCGCTAGTATCCAGAAAATGATCAATGTCGTCACCAAGGCAGTTCTGAAGTTAGTCAATGCTTGCAGATCAGCATCGATATTTTTCATAATTAACACGTAACGTCCTGCGTAAACGGGATTAGGATTCGATTTGGGGACCTTGATCAACAACGTTTTAAAGTGGCCCGTAATCCCATCCGCCGTTAGGGTCAAGGTAGTGATTCGATTCAAGTGGCGCTTGACTAATCGGGTATCTTTAAGCAGAGCGTAATCTCGTTCACCCAGCATGGGATCGTTGATGACCTGGCCGTTCTTGTCAAATACCACTAGATTGGCCCGAAAAGAGCCATCCTTGGGTGGCAGCTGGTTTCTTGCTTTTTGTGCTTCACTGCCCATGAGGTGATTGCTCTTAGGAATAGGGGAATTTTGCATGATTTGATTCTTTTGCCACTGCAAGCCGTGATCCATTTCGCGATAGATCGACTGATAGAAGAAAAAGTAAACCACCAGTCCTAAAGCAGCAAAAAGGAGCGCAAAGGTAATCAGTTCTTTAATGAAGAGCTGCCATTGCTGGTGCTTTTCGGCAGTTTGACTTTTCATAATTAAGCCTCCGTCTCCAGCATGTAACCCACGTTTCTCAGTGTCCGGATTGGCTGATCACTGGTCACGTTTTTGATTTTTTTGCGCAAATTACTCATGTAAACTTCCACGACTGACAACGCGGTTTCTGAGTCGAATCCCCAAAGCCGGTCAAAGATTTGTTCCTTCGTAATAATGGTATCGGGATTCTGTAAGAAATAGATCAGCAGATCGTATTCTTTGCCATTCAGTGTAAGATTCTCGCCCTTTAGAGAGACTGTGCGGCTATTTAGATTAGCGTTAAAATCTGCCACTGTGAGTTGGTTGTCGGTACCCAAACTACCGGTTCGTCGTAATAGTGCCTTCACCCGCATGATGAGTTCTTCACGGTGGAAAGGCTTGGTGAGGTAGTCGTCGGCACCTAATTGGAAGCCGCGAACTTTGTCATCTAAGGTATCCTTGGCGGTTAAGATGAGGACGGGCATTTCTAACTGGCATTCGTGGCGCCAATACTTCAAAATATCATAGCCATTGATCTGGGGTAGCATCAAATCCAGTACCGCAAGATCGTAGATGCCATCCTGTCCCATCATCTGGCCCTCAAGCCCATCGTTGCTGACCGTGATTTCAGCGATCTCTGATAAAAAGCGCTCTAGGTTTTTAGCTAATGCATCATCATCTTCAACGATTAAGATTTTCAAACTTTTACTCATTCGTGACCTCCCTGTCTGTTTCATAATAGTTTATACTAAGTATTCCGAAGGGCGTTGGTCAATCGTTTTGACTAAATTGTAATAATATTGTGAGAAAGACATCTCACATACTGGCCGAAAGAACGATTTCTCACGAAACGTTTAAAATTTGGTGTCATTCGGTGTGATTAATTGACCTTTTCACCCAGAATCAGTAATCTATGACTAACGAATAAAGTAAGGAGTGGCTGCTGTGCGCTATCAAGGTTGGTTAACATGGGTCACATTAGGGCTTGCCGTTGCGTTTGTGCCAATGGCAGTGGATTCCAAACCAGCACCCATTAATTTTGGCAGTCAGATTACAAAACTGATTGAACAAGTTGACCCAAATTTTAAAACAACGACTCAGCAGACACAAAAGCAGGAAGTGTCGGCGGGAGATACGCCAATCGAATCGATTGTTCAGAATCGCAAATTATCCCGGACCTACTACTATCATTTTGATGCGAACGTTTCTGCCAGTGCTAAAGCGGTTTTCGAGAATGCCGTCGCCGTTTATAATCAAACGGGTATCGTTAAACTGGTACCGGGCGATGGTACTGACCGGCAGAATTCGGTGACTTTTTTCGAGTATTCTAAGCAAATGGCAAATAGTGGCAACACCACTACCATGATTGAATCAGGCCATGGTGGTCCGCAAATTATTCAGCAGACTGGCTGGAACGCTTATACCGCCAACCATGCCCGTGCTGGACTTAACGCATACTATCCGGCTGCTTCGATGAGAAAATCAGTGGCAATTCATGAATTGGGGCATGCGCTAGGGCTAGATCATAGTCGTTACCGTAATTCAGTGATGTATCCAGTGGATCAAGGAAACACGAGCTTATCAGCCGGTGATATTGGCGGACTAAAGACGATTTACGGTACGGAGGGTAAGTAGTCATGCGTAACGCAACAAAGCAGCAACAAGCAAAATGGCTTGTCATTTATCATATATTTGTTGCTATTTTAGCGGTTGTCTCCAGTATTCTGGCTGGTTTGATGATGCTGCACGTTAAAGTCGGTTTGACTGGATGGATCATGTATCAAGGATTATTGGTATTTTTTGTCGTTGATTACGTCATCAGGTTAATTTTTACCAAGAACCGCAAATGGTTCCTGATTAATAACGCTTTTGATTTGTTAGGTATTTTACCCATGCACCCAGCGTTTTCACTTTTTCGGCTAGCAAGAATCTTTCGCATGATTCGAACGCACCACGTCTTCTGGCGGTTAGGCATTTCGGGTAAATGGACCCGCGAGTTTCACCGATTTACCTATGATACCGGGTTTATTTACCTCTTTACGATCAGTGTGGTGATTATTTGCCTGAGCGCGCTGCTATTTTCTATCGTCGAACACCAGACACTTTCGGAGTCGTTATGGTGGGCGATTACCACAGCGACGACCGTTGGTTATGGCGATGATTCGCCACATACCGCTTGGGGGAAATTGATTGCCACCGTTTTAATGCTTGGCGGTGTCGGTTTTATTGGTTTGCTGACCAGTACGATTACCGACTTCTTCACGGATCGAACGGGACAGGCTGATGCGCAACAGCAGCAAAACGAGGCTTTAACACAGCAGATTCAACAGTTAACGCAAGAAGTGTCGCAGCTATCTAAGAAAGTCGATCAACTAAAAAAATGATGAGATATAAAAAACTCAGGCACCTCACGAGAAGTGTCTGAGTTTTTTATATGTAATCCGACTGAACCGGTATGATTAGTACCAGTGATGTGCTTGCCAGAACTTTTTAGCTTTTGTCCATGAACCATAACGGCTGCTGACATATTTGTTAGCAACTTTTTCTTGGTTAACTGGGCTATAGTTACCATGAAGGTAAGACTTCAGTAATTGATAACGGCCATAACAGTTTCCGTTACGAGCTGAGTAGTTATAACGAGATTCGCGATAAGCGATCCAGTTCTTGGCCTTTTTTTGAGTTTTAGATAAGTTAGCGTTGATTTTAGCAATTTGTTTTGCTTGGCTAGCAGTCACCTTAGTTGAGGCTTGTGCTGTCGTGGTTTGTGGTTGCGCAGTGATGCTTGATGTAACGTCGGTGCCCATTCCAAAGGCGAATCCGAAAATCAAGAAGAACGCTGCTAATTTTATTTTTATATTCGCTTTTGACATATATTTAAAAATCCCCTTATTTGTTTATCACTATTGACCAGCATACACGGGGAATGTTTCATTTATGTTAACTAACAATTACCATGAGATTAAGTTATATGACAATATTTAGTTTTAAAACCGGTATTTAACGTGTCTTTGTTACAAAAAAGTTCCAGACTGATTGATGATGACAGCCTGGAACTTCTTATATTAGGATTTAAAATTAATTATCTGGGTTGACCAGTTTCTGGATCAAAGCCCTTTTCAGCAGCACGTTCACGAAGACTTGTTTCAATATCTTCAAGTGAACGGTTACGAGTTTCAATAGCCTTCTTGTGCACGAACCAGATGGCGAATACACAGAAGAGGGCGTAGATTAAGAACAGACGGGCGATACCTTGACCTTCTGGGTTTGATACACCCTTTGGTTCGAAGGCAACTAGCAAAACAGTAAAGGTTTCGGAAACACAGAAGTTAGCGAACCAGTTAACTGCGGCACCGAATGAGTTACCTAACCCACGAATGTTCAATGGGAAAGCTTCACCAATCATTAACCACATTACGGGGCCCCAAGTTGCTGAGAAGAAGGCGATGTAAAGGGTTAAACCAACAACGGCGATCCATGAACCTAAGTTACCACCACCGGCGTGTAAGGCTAACATGGCGATTGACATAGCGAACAATGAAGCAGCCATCCCAATAGCACCACCAGTCAACATCTTTTTACGATCAACTTTATCCATGATACTTACGGCAACAGCAGTCACAATCACGTTAAAGATACCAATAACGATATGTGATTGAAGAGCAAAGTGGGTACTGAACCCAGCTGAAATGAAGATGGTTGGTGCATAGTAGAGAACAGTGTTACAACCCATGACTTGTTGTAAAATAGCTAACCCAACGGCCATAACGAGAACTGGACGAGCAACTGGTCCGAAGAGTTCTTTCCAACCGCCAGAAGGAATAGCAGCTTGAACCTTGATGGCACTCAGTTCTTTTTGAGCCACTTTTTCGTCTGGGTTAAATTGACGCAGAACGGAAAGTGCTTGTGCTTCATCATTCTTCCGAACAAGGAACCGTGGTGATTCTGGTAAGAAGATGGCACCGATCCAGAGAAGGGCTGCAGGAATAGCAGCTAATCCTAACATCCACCGCCAACTGATACTTTCAGAAAGGTTTAAACCACCCTGTGGTGAGAACCATTCGTTAAAGACATAAGCGAAGAAGATACCGGTCATAACCATTAATTGGAACAGCGACCCGACACCACCACGTTTTTCAGCTGGAGCAAGTTCAGCTAAGTACGTTGGAATCAATGATGATGCGGCCCCAACGGCGATACCTAAACAGAACCGGAAAGAAACAAGGGCAATGTATTCAGGTGAAAAGGCTGAACCTAAGGCTGCAAAGAAGAAGATGATTGCGGCGGTGATCAACAAGTGACGACGCCCAAACCTATCGGACAACGGCCCGATAAAGGCGGCACCAAAGACGGCACCAATTGAAGTAGATGCGGTTAAGAAACCGTATTGAAATGAACCATTTGCAATGTTTAACTCGTGACCAATGAATAACATGGCACCGGAAATAACACCGGTATCGTACCCAAACAACAGACCACCTAAAGCACCAAAGAAGTAGATAATGCCAACTGGCATATGATGTTGGGTCTTAGTACCTGCATTCGACATAGACAGATCCTCCTATCAAATAAATGATGGTTACGTTGTGTGACTAATAATGGCAGTAACCGCTTACAAAACAACAATAATAAAAATAATATAGAAACAGTGTGGGCTGATTCTTGATAAGTTGGTTTACAGAAGCAACTAACCAAATGATAGTATAACCACCTTAACTATAAAATGCAAGCCCTTTCATTATTGGGTATTCGCAATTATCCGGCATGTGAAAACCAATTGGAACTGATGAGCCGCTAAAAGTATAATGATTTCAAGTATTAAATAACTTAATTAATTTCAGCAATGTTATTTTGCACAATCTAAAAAAATTGATCCAGCACAAAAGCTGACCAGCAGTCTCAAACGACTACTGGTCAGCTTTTCAGTGTGGTTCGGAACTATTCAACGTTAATCGTTACTTCAATATTGCCACGGGTTGCTTTAGCGTAAGGGCAAATGGTTTCCGCAATTGCCATGTATTTCTTCGTATCAGCTTCATTCAGGCCTTCGATATGCCCAAACAAGTCTACACCGATATGGAAGTCGGGTTCATCGCCTTCTTGATATAGGGAGACTTTTGCGCGAACAGTGGGTTCGCCAGTCACACCAGCCTGCTGTAAGGCGATGTCTAAGGCACCGTTAAAACAGGAAGCAAACCCTGCCGCAAAGAGTTGTTCAGGGTTGGTAGTGTCTTTATCCACGCCAGGGGTGCCAATTTTAAAATCCCATTTGCGGTCGTTGGACCATACTTCACCAGAACGGCCGCCTTTGTTTGTCATCGTTGTGGTATAGAGCTTTTTTGCCATTTAGATTACCTCATTTCAGAGAATTAAGTTGTGTACAATTTAATTATATCTGATTCTTCTAAAAAGGCAATAAAAGCGCTTACTTTAATTTAACATTTAAGCTTAAATAGGCTATTTACCGCGAAAAGTGGGAAACGGGTAGAGTACCGGAAAATGCATGTCGTAAGACCTAAGTGTTACAATTGACTTAGATGTTTTAAGACAGTTGTTCAAAATTGAGACAGAGAGGATGGGATAAAACCGATGTATTTATCAATGGAACATCTCAACAAGACATACAGTGGCGGTAAAGTTGCCGTGGAGGATTTTAACTTAGAAGTTGAAAAGGGCGAATTCGTATGCTTCATTGGGACGTCAGGATCTGGTAAGACAACAACTATGCGGATGATTAACCGGATGTTACAGCAAACATCTGGCACGATTAAAATTGATGGTCAAGATATTAGTCAAATGGATCCAGTGAAATTACGCCGAAAGATTGGCTACGTGATTCAAAATATTGGTTTAATGCCACACATGACGATTCGTCAAAATATTACCTTGGTACCACGTTTACTCAAGTGGCCACAAGCTAAGATGGATGAACGCGCTAAGGAAATGATTAAGTTAGTTGATTTGCCAGAGGAGTTTTTGGATCGTTATCCCTCTGAACTTTCTGGTGGTCAGCAACAACGAATCGGGGTTGTCCGGGCGTTAGCTGCTGATCAAGATATCATTTTAATGGATGAACCATACGGGGCTTTGGATCCGATTACCCGTGAATCACTACAAGATCTGATTAAAGATCTGCAGACTCGACTGGGTAAGACGGTTATTTTTGTGACCCATGATATGGATGAAGCTTTAACACTGGCTACAAAAATCGTTGTGATGGATGGCGGTAAAATCATGCAGGTGGCGTCACCTGACGAGATTTTACGCCACCCTGCAAACGAATTTGTTGAAAACCTGATTGGTAAGGATCGTCTGATTCAAGCGCGTCCAAGCATCACCACAGTTGGTCAGGTTATGCTGACCAGCGTGGCTTCAATCACACCTGATCGTCTGTTGAAGGAAGCTTTGAAGTTAATGCATGATCGGCGAGTTGATTCGCTGTTAGTGACTGACGATGGCGGTACTTTGAAGGGGTATCTTGATATTGAAGATATCGATTATAACTTTAAAACGGCTACTAGTGTTGGCGATGTCATGCATAACGATGTGTTCTACGTTAAGTCAGATTCTTTGGTTCGAGATACGGTTGAGCGAATTTTGAAACGCGGTTTTAAGAACGTTCCTGTCGTTGATAACAATAACCATTTAGTCGGAATCGTGACCCGTGCGGCGCTAGTTGATATTGTTTACGATGCGCTTTGGGGCGATGAAGATAAAAAGGACGATAGCGAGGATGCCGAGACTGATGCAGCAACTGCAGATCAAGGTGGTGACGCTAAATGATGCACTTTTTAGCGGTCTACGGACTGTCTTTGCTGGGTAAAACCTGGCAGCATCTTTACATTTCTGGTCTTTCTCTAGGTTTAGGGATCATTGTGGCGGTGCCAGTAGGGGTGGCTTTGACGCGAACTAAGCGAACGGCAAGCATCGTGGTTTCCATTGCTAGTATGCTTCAAACCATTCCTGCATTAGCGCTATTAGCCTTTATGATTCCGATTTTTGGAATCGGTGCTAAACCGGCGATCGTTGCCCTGTTTATTTATTCGTTACTACCAATTTTACGGAATACCTATATTGGTATGAACGATGTGGATCCAACCTTGAAGGATGCCGCGAAGGGTATGGGAATGACCAGTTGGCAATCCATCATTAAGGTGGAAGTCCCGTTGGCTGCGCCGGTGATTATGTCAGGTATTAGATTATCGGCTACGTATGTTATCGCTTGGGCAGCCTTAGCATCATATATTGGTGCTGGCGGACTGGGTGACTTTATTTTCAACGGTTTGAACTTGTACCGTAGTGATTTGATTCTTGGCGGTTCAATTCCGGTGATTATTTTGGCGCTGGTGGTTGACTGGCTGTTAGGCAAAGTCGAAGCAGCGTTAACACCAAGAACATCAGAAGGATAGGAGGGGAAAACGTGAAAAACATCAAAAGATGGCTAATCATGTTGGGCTTCTCCCTACTGTGTGTGATTGGATTAGCCGGCTGCGGCTTTCCCGGATTAGCTGGAAGCGGTAGCGACACGATTCGGATTGCCTCACAAAACACCACTGAACAGCAGATTATGTCCTATATGTTACAAGACATGATTCAGCATGATACGAAGTTACACACGACCATTATTAATAATTTGGGTTCAGGAAACGTTTCTTTTAATGCGTTAAAAAATGATCAGGCTGATATTTCGGCGATTCGATATGTTGGGACTGATTTAACGACCATTATGAATCGAAAAGTTGATCGTAACCCAGAAGAGGCTACTAAAAAGGTTGAAACGTACTTTAACGATAAATATCATATGACTTACTTCAAATCATACGGGTTCGCGGATACGTATGTTTGGATGGTGACCCAAAAGACTGCCAAAAAGTATCATTTGAATAGCGTCAGCGATCTTAAAGCGGTTGCTGGTAAGATGAACGTTGGTATCGACCAAATATGGCTTAACCGAAGAGGCGATGGCTATGATGGTTTCCAGAAGGTGTATGGCTACAAGTTTGGCGCGGTTCATCCGATGCAAATCGGATTGGTTTATGATGCGGTTGCTAACGATAAAATGGATGCGATTTTAGGGTACTCAACTGATGGGCGTGTCGGTAGCTATAACTTGAAGATGCTAAAAGATGACAAGCACTTCTTCCCACCGTACACGGCAAGTGCCGTGGCAACCAA
Organism: Secundilactobacillus sp. MJ173; assembly: GCF_059704265.1. NCBI lineage: Bacteria > Bacillati > Bacillota > Bacilli > Lactobacillales > Lactobacillaceae > Secundilactobacillus > Secundilactobacillus sp. MJ173. The sequence goes on along the minus strand of NZ_BAAKGN010000058.1, from coordinate 50,758 downwards.
CAAAGTTTTGAAGCAACATCCAGAACTGAAGCCAGTTATTAATAAGCTAAGCGGCAAGATTGATTTGAAGACCATGCAGCAGCTTAACTATAAAGTTGATAATGACTTGATGGAGCCGGAAGTGGTTGCTAAGCAATTTCTTGAACAACATCATTACTTTGAAGGGAGTGGCAATTAATGGCGAAGATGAATCTATGGGAACAGCTAGTTTATTACTATAGTCATAATGGGGCATACGTGCTCTCCCAGTTTAGCCGTCACTTCTTAATTTCAATTTATGGTGTGCTGCTGGCTGCCATTGTTGGGATACCGATTGGGATTTTCATCGCTCATCATACAAAGTTGAATGGGATCGTGATTGGGATTGCTAACGTGATTCAAACCATCCCATCATTGGCGATGTTGTCGATCATCATGATTGGTTTAGGTTTAGGAGTTAACACTGTTATTGTAACGGTGTTCCTATATTCGCTGCTGCCAATCATCAAGAATACGGATGCGGGGATGCGAAACGTTGACCCGGCATTGCTGGACGCGGGAACTGGTATGGGGATGACCCGGATGCAGTTACTGCGATTGGTGGAAATTCCGTTGTCCATGTCCGTGATCATGGCTGGTTTGAGAAATGCGCTAGTGCTGGCCATTGGGATTACCGCTATCGGGACCTTCGTGGGCGCCGGTGGTTTAGGGGACATCATCATTCGGGGGACAAATGCCACGAATGGGACGGCCATCATCTTGGCGGGGGCGTTACCAACCGCGTTGATGGCGATTATTCTTGACCTAGTTTTGGGCTGGGTGGAGAAAAAGGTGGATCCAACGGCGTAGAAGGTGCGGAAGCGGGCGTTAAGAGAGCGGAGTGTAAGACGGTTCCGGCAAAAATCCCGGGTCTGGATTTATGCCGGAATTGACTTACATGCAGCTCTCTGCCCGCTGGAGCCTGATTAGGCTATGAAGCAAGGAAGCGCAAGCAAAAAATCCCGAACTTGGATTTATGGCTGAAGTCCCTTACATGCAGCTCTCTGCCCGCTGGAGCCCAATTAGGCTATGACGCCAAAAAACTGAATTTAGAAGCTGACTTACACTCCGCTCTCTGCTCAGTGTAGCCCGATTAAACAATGTAAAATAAATAAGGTATTTGAACTAACAAACCATAGTTAGTCCAAATACCTTATTTTTATTGCCATTAACTTTTCTCAACACGCAAAATCTTCACCTGATAACTCCCATTAGGCGAGCTAATCGTCACGACATCATCAGTAGTATGATTCAGCAACGCTTGTCCAATCGGCGATGAGAGTGAAACCTTATTGTGATCGATATCCGCTTCAGGATTGCCCACTAGTTCAAAGGTCTCTTCTGATTGGTCATCTTCGAACTGCAGCGTAACGCTCTTGCCAATTTCAATCACAGCGTTATCAGCAGGTTCATACACCTGTGCGTATCGGAGTTGTTTTTCTAAGTAACGCAGGCGACTTTCCAAATGACGCAAGTCGCGCTTAGCTGCGCTGTATTCAGCATTCTCAGATAAATCACCCAGCGCGCGGGCCGCCGAAAGTGCCTTGATTCGTGCAGGACGTTCTTTCTTCACTGCCTCGATTTCAGCGGCAATTTTATCATAACCGGCCTGAGTGACTTTGTTAAAGTACGGTTGCATACCCAAACTCTTTTCTACTCAATTTTTGCGCCAAGGACGTGTTCGAAGTGACCCAATGCCCAGTCTTGTCCGGCTGGTGTTAAGGCTGCTACGCCATCCTTGTGAACAATGATATGATAGCCCAGATTATAGGCATCAACGGCGGTGTGAAGTACACAAATGTCGGTGCAGACCCCTACAAGATGAACTGTGTCAACGTGCCGCTCACGTAAGCGGATGTCTAAGTCGGTTCCGGCAAAGGCGCTGTAACGGGTTTTGTCATACATATAAACCTTTTCATCATTTTGGTGTTCTTCAAACCACGGCTTGAGCTGACCGTAAAATTCACGGCCCCAAGTGTCGCGAACGTTATGCGGTGGAAATAACTTGGTTTCAGGATGATACGGGTCGTTGGGTTTGTGAACGTCTGTGGGTAGAATCACCCAGCTACCGTCAGCTTCAAACTGATCGGCTAAGTTAATAATTGCTGGTTCCAAAACTTGCCCAGGTTTACCACAAGTCAGGGCACCGTCGTCATGTACAAAATCGTTCGTATAATCAATAATGAGTAACGCTTCGTTTGCTGCCATATGATTGCCTCCGAATGTTTAGTCAAATTGACGCAGAAATTCTGATAACTTGCTAAGTCCTTTTTTCAAAGTGACTTCATCAGTACAATAACCTAATCGAACGTGTCCTGGCAAGTCAAAACGCTCTCCTGGTACCAATAAAACGCCGGTTTCTTTGAGTAATCGTAAACAGAAGCTTTCAGTAGCTTCCGGAATGTCGATTTTGATGCAGGAAGTAGAAACAGCTTGAGGTAGTACGGCACTGACATGGGGTTCAGAAACCACCCAGTCCTTTAAGATTCCAAGATTATTTAACACCAGCTTGCGATTACGTGCCAATATCTGATCTCGATGCTGCAAAATATAAACCGCTAAAACATCGTTCCAGACACCGCCGCAGATCATGGTGTAGTCGCGGTACTTTCTAAATAAGTCAGTGACTTCATCGCTAGCCACAGTCCAGCCGATGCGAACGCCGGGGAAGGAATAAGTTTTTGATAGGGAGTTGGTGGCGATACCACGGTCGTAAAGGTCAACGATGGAAGTAAAGTTCTCAAAGTCGTCTAGTGGCTGATAAACTTCATCAATTAAGATATACGCGTCAACCGTTTTGGCTAAATCGACAACTTGCTGTAAAAAGGCTTTATTCAGTAAGGTACCGGTTGGATTATTAGCGTTGTTCAAGCAAATCATTTTGGTGTTGGGCCGAATGAGCTTTTTCAGTTCATTAATATCTGGATACCAGTCGTCCGCTTCATGAATATGCCAAAAGTCCACCTCAGCGCCCAGTGACCGCGGAATATCGTACAACTGCTGATAGGAGGAATATTCGCTGATGACGTGGTCGCCAGGTTCAATCAGCGAATAGAGTGCTAAATAGTTAGCGCCAGTTGCCCCGTTAGTTTGGAGCACCTGACTTGGCTGAACATGATCATAAAGCCCGCTAACTAGGTTTTTGAATTCTGGTGAGCCTTCGATCCAGCCATAGTTCATTTTGGTATGTGATAATTGGTCGTAAAGGACGCTTTCATCATCACCAGTCATTTTAAGTAATTCTGCGATGGTCATTGAATCGATGGTACTTTGAGAGATATCATATTTAGCGCTTTTTTCCCACTGGTTAAGCCAGTTTTCAACGCCAAATTCTGCAATTTTCATTGGAGACTCCTTTTTTCTGTATTAAAGTTTTTTTGATTGTTGAAGCACTCATTTTCAGGTATTCTATAGAAAATGTAATAACGAATGTTGTTGACCTATTTAACAATAGTGTACAATAGAATGGACTTATAGCCAAAGGAGGGGAACGTATTGTCGAGTGCAATCCGTAACAGAATGCAGTTACATCAACAAAATATTCAGTCGGTGCTTGCCGAAGTTTTTAACCATCAGCCAATCTCGAGAATTGAAATTTCCCGAAACTTAGCACTCAACAAGTCCACGGTTTCCTCTCTGTACAGAGATTTGAAAGAACAGGGCTACGTTGAAGAACTTGGTGAAGGGGACGCATCGAACGTTGGCGGTCGTAAACCGGTTTTACTAGCGATTAACAGGCGATACGGCTACACCATGAACTTTGATTTTGGTTACCGTCACTTACACGTGATGCAAAACAACTTATCTGGTGACGTTCTGTCATACAAACAAGTTAATGTTAAGGGATTGACATTAAAACAAATTTTACCGTTGATTAACCATGAATTAGAAAGTGTAGCAAGTCAGGATAACACAAGTCACGGCTTGTTGGGAATCAGTTTTGCCATTCACGGGACTGTTGATCAAAATACGGTGACTTATTCGCCTTTCTTGGATATGGAAAAGGTGGATTTAGCCGATTATTATACGAGAAAATTCCAGGTGCCAGTTTTACTGGAAAACGAAGCTAACGTTTCAGCGGTGTATGAACGGGATTTTAATAAGACCAATGAACAGTTAGAAAATATGGTAACAATCAGTATTCACCGTGGGATCGGTGCCGGGCTGATTATCAATCGAAAGTTGCATCGTGGTACCCACGGTGAAGCAGGCGAAATTGGGCGATCGGTCCTGATTAATGGTAACTGGTCTGACGAGCCCGGAAAAGTGGAAGATTTTTGTTCCGAAGATGCTATTATTACGCAGGTTCAGGCTGCGAAGAATGCTGAGAACATGTCCCGTGAGGACGTTGTACAGCTATTTAAGCAGGGTGATGACGCAACTAAGGTGGCTTTAAGGGGCTTCGTGACAAGCGTTGCTCAGATTATTTACAACGTTGCCAATAGTTTTGATCCAGACATTGTCTTCTTGAACTCGCCACTATTAGAAGCGTTACCGGAACTGGAACCGCAAATTGAGGCGGTATATGCTAAAATGGCGCCAACTATACTGATACCAGTCAAATTAACCCATAACTCTCATTACGCAACGCTGCTGGGTGGCTGTGCCTTAGTCACACGTGAAGCATTGGGAATGGAAGATGCTAACTTGAACTTTGAAGCACAAACAACCGTATTGTAATGTGGAATTCAGGATCTCTTACAGAGCTTCCTGAATTTTTTTGGTCGGTGTAATCCCGATATTATCGCTTTTTTGGGAATTTAAGCACATTAAAAAAATGAAAGGGCTTGTATTTTTGTATGTAAGCGCTATACTATATCTTGTGAGTTGGTTGTTTGAACAAACTAATTAATTGATGATTTGATTTTAAAAAATTTAGGAGGCTTCTTCATGGCTGAACAACTATGGGACATGGATAAGATTAAGTATGTTGGTAACTCAAATTTAAGTTCTGGTGCTGAATTTCACTATTACAACCCAGACGAAGTTGTCGGCGGTAAGAAAATGCGTGACTGGTTACGGTTCTCTGTAGCATACTGGCACACATTCGATCAACGTTTGGTAGACCCATTCGGTGACGGAACTGCAATGCGTCCATACGACAAGTACACTGATCCAATGGACAACGCATTAGCTAAGGTTGATTACGCATTTGAATTTTACGACAAATTAGGTAATGACTTCCTTTGCTTCCATGATCGTGACTTAGCTCCAGAAGGCGACACTTTACGTGAAACCAACGCTAACTTGGACAAAGTCGTTGACCGGATCGTTGAAAACCAAAAGACCACTGGCATGAAGGTATTATGGAACACTTCAAACATGTTCACTAACCCTCGTTTCGTTGCTGGTGCTGGTACTTCACCATACGCTGACATCTTTGCTTACTCTGCTGCTCAATTGAAGCACAGTTTGGAAATTGGTAAGCGTGTCGGTTCTGAAAACTATGTCTTCTGGGGTGGCCGTGAAGGTTACGAATCACTTTGGAACACCAACATGAAGCTTGAACAAGAACATGCTGCTAAGTTATTCCACATGGCTAAGGATTACGCTAACGAAATTGGCTTCGATGCACAAATGTTGCTCGAACCAAAGCCAAAGGAACCAACGACTCACCAATACGACTTTGATGCTGCTACCACTATCGCATTCATGAAGGAATACGACTTGGATAAAGACTTCAAGCTGAACTTGGAAGGCAACCATGCTAACTTAGCTGGTCATACTTACCAACACGAAATCCGTGTTGCCCGTGAAGCTGGCTTACTTGGTTCATTGGATGCCAACCAAGGTGACAAGTTGATCGGCTGGGATATTGATGAATATCCTTCAAACCTTTACGAGACTACTGCAGCAATGTACGAAGTTCTTGAAAACGGCGGTATCGGCCCTCGCGGTGGTTTGAACTTCGATGCTAAGCCTCGTCGTTCATCATTCGAAGCAAATGACTTATTCTACGGTCACATTGTAGGTATGGATAGCTTTGCTGCCGGCTTACGTGTTGCTGCAAAGATGAAGGAAGACGGCGTTCTTGAAAACATCGTTAAGGAACGTTACAGCTCATACGATTCAGGCATTGGTGCCGACATCGAAAGTGGTAAGGCAACCTTCAAGACCCTTGAAGATTACTCACTTGACAAGACCCAAGCTGAATTACGTGCCGCAACTTCTTCAGATCACTTGGAACAAATCAAAGATACCATCAACCATTACATTGTTAACGTTTTAGGCAAATAATGTGATTTAAAGAAGCAGCCAGTGGACCGATTGTCTGCTGACTGCTTTTTTTGATTGTTATAATAGTTATAAAGGAGCGAGATCATGAACGAATATGTATTAGGAGTCGACTTGGGCACCAGTGCTGTTAAGGTTTCAGCAATGAACCGTGATGGCGAAATCGTTGCTCAGCAAAGTTTCGACTATCCATTGATCCAATCACGGCCAGGGTACAGTGAACAGAATCCAGAAGACTGGGTATCAGGGACCACTGTGGCCATTGTAAGATTAATTTTGGACGATCACATTAAGCCTGAAGAAATTTCAGGGATCAGTTTTTCTGGTCAAATGCACGGTTTAGTTTTACTGGATGCAAATAACCAAGTTTTGCGGCCTGCTATTCTCTGGAACGATACCCGGACAACCAAACAGTGTCGCGAAATTGAGGCCAAACTGGGTTCAGAGTTTATTGATATTACCAAGAATAAGCCCCTTGAAGGCTTTACTTTACCTAAGATGCTGTGGGTTAAGGAAAACGAACCAGACATCTGGTCACAAGCTAAGACCTTCTTACTGCCAAAAGATTACGTTCGGTATCGGATGACCGGCAAGCTTGGTATGGATTACTCAGACGCTACCGGTACTGTTTTGTTAGACGTTAAGGACGGCAAGTGGAGCCAAACAATCTGTGACGCCTTCGATATTCCAATGTCCATGTGTCCACCTTTGATGAAGTCGATTGATTCAGCAGGTACGATCTCAAGCAGCTATGCAATCTTCTCCGGACTAGATACCCACACGCAAGTCTTCGGTGGTGCAGCTGATAACGCTGCTGGTGCTGTTGGTGCAGGTATCCTGTCACCTAACATGGTGCTTTCAAGCATTGGGACTTCTGGTGTTGTACTGAAGTATGAGGAAGACCCAACTGTTGATTATCATGGTGTGCTTCAATTTGAAGATCACGCTATTCCGGATTCTTATTACTCAATGGGTGTTACCTTGGCTGCCGGTTATTCACTGAACTGGTTCAAACGGACTTTCGCCAAAGATGATTCGTTTAACGACATGGTGGCTAGTGCTGCTGAATCCACAGTGGGGGCCAACGGACTTCTTTACACGCCTTATATCGTCGGTGAACGGGCACCGCACGCGGATGCTGACATCCGTGGGAGCTTTACTGGTGTGGATGGTACCCACAAGAAGACCGACTTCGTTCGTGCCGTTCTGGAAGGCATCATCTTCTCATTCAAGGATATCATGGATATCTACGACGAGAACGATAAGCAATTTGATACGGTTGTTGCTATCGGCGGTGGTGCCAAGAGCCCTCTGTGGCTGCAAATTCAAGCTGATATCTTCAATAAGAAGGTTGTCAGCTTAACCAACGAGCAGGGGCCTGGTATGGGTGCCGCAATGATCGCCGCTGTTGGTTTAGGTTGGTTCAAAGACTTCCACGAATGTGCTGAAAAGTTCGTTCACTTTGGTAAGACTTACCTGCCAAACCCTGATAATGCTAAGAAGTATGATCAGTTGCACAAGATTTACACACAGGTTTATGAGCAAACTAAGGGCATCAGCCAACAGCTGCTTGAATACCGGCGGAATAACTAATATTAATTAAGCGTCATGTTTAAGAATTAAATAAAGCACCAGCATAGTCGTCTGTGAGCGGCTGTGCTGGTGCTTTTGTATTGGGTTTGAAGCATAGCAGAATCCTTATTAAGCCGGTTTTTTGGAACTATCGATAGGGGGGAGATAGTTGCTTCCAAATAAAAACATCCCTTCAATTTAATGAAAGGATGTCTTTGTGTGAGTTGTATTGCTATAGTTTCAAATTAAAGGGTGAAGTTACCTGAACCACCGTTTAACTTGAAGCTCTTAACTTCGCCATCAGCATGGAAGTTTACCGTTGAGGTACCCTTCAAGCCGTCTGAGGTGACCGTTAAGGTGTTGCCTTGGCGCTGTGCCTTAACACTACCAACAGGCTTACCTTTTTGATCAACAACGCGAGTAGTAGCGGTGTTACCGTCAGCTAATTCGTAGATGTTGATGTCAGGAGCGTCTGTGTAGTCGTATTGCGCATGCTTTGCACCAGGGTGACGCAGGATAATGCTGTTATCTCTAGCTAATAATGGGAGATTGAGCATATCGTAGTTTTCTGAGAACCACTTACCACTTTCAACGTGATAGCTCTTTTCAGTCAAGATGTTAGTCCAGTTACCAGCTGGCAAGTAGTACTTAACATCGCCTTCAGCGTTGAAGATAGGAGCAACGATTAATTTGCTACCTAACATGTATTGTTGTTCAAGATGGTAGGTGTTGCGATCGTTTGTGTATTCGAGGAAGAGTGGTCGCATCAATGGTGTACCAGTTTCATGAGTGTTAACAGATTCGTCGTAAATGTAAGGCATGAGTGAAAGCTTCAAGTTAACGAATTTACGAGTGTTTTCCACCGCTTCGTCATCGAAGATCCACGGAACCTTGTATTGACCTGAACCATGGTAACGTGAATGAGAACTCAAGAGGCCAAATTGCGTCCAACGCTTGTAAAGGTCTGGCGTAGCTTGTTCTTCAAATCCACTAATATCATGAGCCCAGAAGCCAAATCCTGAAAGTAAGAAGGAAAGTCCGCCACGCAGAGAGTCAGACATTGACTTGTAACGGCTCAAGCAATCGCCGCCCCAGTGAACTGGGTACTTTTGAGAACCAACTGTTGCTGAACGTGCAAAGACAACGGCTTCGTCCTTACCTTTTTCTTGTGCAATGATGCTGTAAACAGCCTGGTTGTACTGGTAAGTGTAGTAGTTATGTTCGCGCTTAGGATCTGAACCATCGAAGAAGACAGCATCTTCAACAGGGATTCGTTCACCAAAGTCGGTCTTGAAGCAATCAACACCCATATCCAATAGGTCTTTTAGCTTGCTTTGGTACCACTTAACAGCGTCTGGGTTAGTGAAGTCAACGAAGCCGTTACCAGCTTGCCAGAGATCCCATTGCCAGACATTGCCATCTTGACGTTTGATTAAGTAACCATGATCTCTGCCTTCTTTAAACAGAGGTGACTTTTGAGCAATGTACGGGTTAAGCCATACACAAACTTTAACGCCACGATCATGAACCTTCTTGATCAAACCTTCTGGATCTGGGAATTGATCGCGGTCCCACAGAAGTGTTGACCATTCAAACCCTTTTTGCCAGAAGCAATCAAAGTGAAAGACATCCAACGGAATCTTCCGTTCAGCCATGCCGTCGATAAACTTAAGGACGGTTTCTTCACTGTAATCAGTCGTAAATGAAGTTGATAACCAAAGACCGAATGTCCATGCTGGTGGGAGTGAAATCTTACCAGTGAGGCGAGTGTACTTGTCCAAAACGCCCTTTGGAGTAGGGCCGTCAATGACGTAGTACTGCATTGATTGGCCTTCAATACTGAATTGAGTTCGGTCAACGTTTTCTGAAGCAATTTCAAAGGAAACGGTTTCAGGTTGGTCGACAAAGACTCCATAACCTTCACTAGTTAAGTAGAAAGGAATGTTCTTGTAAGCTTGTTCAGAACCAGTACCACCATCTTTGTTAACGATGTCAACAGATTGACCATTCTTAACAAGAGAGCCGAAACGTTCGCCAAGACCGTAAACCAGTTCGTCAACACCCATGGAAAGTTGTTCTCTCATGTAGTGTTTGCCAGTTGACTTGTCTAAGATAACCCCTTCAGCCTTTTCCATCGATTTGGTAATCGTCTTACCATTACGTTGGAAATCAAGTTCGAAGTGACCCTTAAATGGTGCTTTAACAGCCAAATCACCAGATTGATAAGAAATTTCCTTATCATTAGTCGTGATCTTAACATTTGGATGTTCATTTTCCAGTTCAAATGAAGGAGTCTTATCAGGTTGGTCAAAATGAATTAACTTAACACCGATAACGCCTTCCATTGGGGATGTGAGTTCAATCGTCGACATCCCTAAATTTAATTCATCACCACGTTCGTTTATGTACTTGAACGGAGCGTAAAGTGTTAATTTATCGCCGTCTTGTTTGACGTCGAAAACTTCCTTTGGCGACTGAATCTCATATTGAGGTCGGTCTAACCAATAACCATTCGTAAACTTCATGGAAAAAGCACCTCTATTACGTTAGTTTAGAAATTGAACTTATTAATAATCAAATTCAGTGTAATGTCATTTTGAGGTTTTGTCAACGCTTTCATGAATTGAAATTGAATATTTATATGCTACAGGGCGTTATATATAGTAATAAAAAGCAACATAAATTTGTTGTGGCTTAAAAGACTATTGACATTTGAAACCGGTTACAGTAACATTTAGTTCGAAAGTTGAACTTATTAATAATCATAATAAAATTCAACGAGGTGTTGATTATGAGCCAAAATGTTACTGACGTAGCACCCGAACAAAAGAATCAGGTGCCATGGAAAGAGCGTTTCTCATACAGTTTGAGTGACTTTGCTTGCAACTTGTCATTCCAAATGGTGGGAACTTATTTAATGATTTTCTACACTGATACTTTCGGTATTAGTGCCGCTGCAGTTGGGACACTGTTTTTAGTTGCCCGGATCGTGGATGCCTTTGATGGTCCATTCTGGGGGATTATGATTGATCATACCCATACTAAATATGGGAAGAGTCGGCCGTACTGGTTATGGTTCTCAATACCATTTGCCGTCTTCTGTGTCTTGGTCTTTACCACACCAAATTTGAGCCTGACCGGTAAACTTATTTGGGCATACGTTACTTATATTGGTGTTGATATTCTCTATTCATCAGTTAACATTCCCATTACTTCGATTTTGCCATCATTAACAAGTAATCCTCAAGAACGTGTCACTTTGTCAACCATCCGTCAATTCATGGGTACAGCCGGTGCAACTATCATCACTGGTATCACCTTAGGAATGGTTGCATGGCTCGGTGGTGGTTCCACTACCAGCAAACGTGGCTGGTTCATTTGGGCATTGATCGTTGGTATCATTGTTGTTTTGATATTTGCTGTCGTCTTCAAGAACACTCACGAACGGGTTCAAACTAAGAGCTCACGTCAATCAATTCCAATTAAGGAATCTTTGAAAGCGCTTAAGAAGAACTGGCCTTGGGCAATCATCATCTTCATTAACTTCATTTACTGGTTAGGGATGCAAACCCGTTCACAAGTTACTGTTTACTTCTTTAAGTACAACATGCACGATGCAGGTTTAGCTTCATTGGTATTGAGTTTACAATTAGTTGCTTTGGTTGCCGTTGTTTTGACACCATTGACCTCTAAACTGATCGGTAAGCGTAACACCATGCTTGGTGGGATGCTGTTAGCTTGTGTTGGTCAACTTCTGTTGGACTTAGGTGCTTCACACCTGAGTGTTGGGATGATCGTCTTTGCTACCATCATTGGTTACTTAGGTACTGGTTATGTTTCAGGCTTGATCGCCGTTATGTTGGCCGATGCCGTTGACTATGGTGAATGGAAGAACGGTGTTCGTGCAGAAGGTATCGTTACTTCATTCTCAAGTTTCTCAGCTAAGCTTGGTATGGGTATCGGTGGTGCCATCACTGGTGCAATCCTTTCATCAACTGGTTACGTTGCTAACCACGCCCAAAGCGCTTCAGCTCTACACGGTATTGAAATGAACTACATCTGGGTACCACTTCTCGGATTTGCACTATCCGCCATTGCATTATTGTTCTATCATGTAGATGGAATTGAAAAGAAGATGCAAAGCGATTTAGCTGCAAAGCATGCTAAGGAAAATGCTGAAGCATAATATTGATGAGAAATGAGCGATTCGGATGATAATTAACAAAGACATTATGCGCGATCATAACGAGCATTCGGTACTGGCCGAAATTATCAATAATGGGCCGATGTCACGTAATGAAATTTCCCAAAAAGTTGGGCTTAATAAGGTGACGGTTTCCGATATTGTGGGTCAATTATTGGAACAGCGACTGGCTAAGAGCCTAGGTGAGGGAAAATCAATGAGTGGTAGCAGTGGCCGAAAACCAGAATTAGTGGAGTACAACGCTGAGTTTGGCTATACCGTTAACTTTAGTATTTCAGGGTCTCAGATTGAGATGCTGGCAACTAGGTTTGATGGGCGAGTTTTGGAGTATAATGTTGAACCAATTAATCATCAGCCGATTTCGGTTATTTTGAAGAAGATGGATGAACTGATAGAGCAACTGCCAGACTTTCACTTTGTTAATGGCTTGCAGGCAATCTCGATCGCAGTCTTTGGCGTCGTCTATGAAAACCAAATTGTGAATTCGGAATTTGTCGATTACGACGATGTTAATCTCGTTGATTATTTTCAGGATAACTACCATGTGCCTGTGATCGTTGAAAACGAAGCCAATTTATCGGCCATTTTTGAAGAAGACTTCAGTAAGCAGGAACTGCAAAACCTCGTCTCCTTTAACATTCACGAAGGGGTTGGTGCGGGTGTGATCATTAATGCCCATCTGTATACGGGTAATTATGGTCAAGCTGGTGAAATTGGCAGAATGCTGATTTCAAATCCGTCAGAGAAGCACCATCAACTGACGAAGTTGCCAACTTTTAATTCAGAATGGTCCCTAGACGCGATTATTAACAAAGCACGGGTGATTAAGAAAAACAAGGCTTATAGTCTGTCAATGTTAATTGAGGACTATAAGGACCATGATGACCAGATTACGAAGTTGATTGACGAGTTCTGTTACTATTTAGCCATCGTGACCAGTCATTTGATTTCCGCATATGATCCGCAAATGATTTTCTATAACTCACCGTTGATCGACAGTCTGCCAGAAATCTTGAAGAACATTCAAATGAAGTTAACCTTTTTACCACTGGTTCCGCCATTAGTCATGTCTAAAGATGTGCATTATGCGACGTTACTCGGAGGTGCTTCAATGGCAATCCATACCGTTCTGCATATGAATGGCATCAGATTGATCTTCCATCATTAGTATGATTCATTAGATTGTTTATAACGTTTTTCGAAGAAGTTCAGATACCCACAGAGATAGGTATTTGGGCTTCTTTTTGTCGATAATTAGGAGGAAAAATATGCAAGTACCAGAAAACTTTTTGTGGGGTGGCGCGATTGCCGCTCACCAAGCCGAGGGCGCCTATAACATTGACGGCAAAGGATTAAGTGTTGCGGACGTGATGACTGCAGCTGGTAGTTTCGATGAACGGCGCATCACGGACGGGGTTAAGACGGGTGAGTTTTACCCGAATCACGAAGGTGTTGATTTTTACCATCAATATCCTGGTGACGTTAAGTTGTTTGCGGAAATGGGCTTTAAGTGTTTCCGGACGTCCATCGCGTGGTCCAGAATTTTCCCTAACGGTGATGAAGATGAGCCTAATGAAGCTGGCTTACAGTTTTATGACCGGTTATTTGACGAATGTCATCAGTACAATATCGAACCCGTTGTGACACTGTCACACTTTGAGATGCCTTATCATTTGGTAACAGAGTACGGCGGCTTTCGTAGTCGAAAAGTCTTGGACGCTTTTGTTAAATTTGCGAAAGTAGTGATCGACCGGTATCAACATAAAGTTAAGTACTGGTTGACCTTTAATGAAATCAATAACCAGACGAATTATGATCGGGCATTTACGCTTTTTACTAATTCAGGCGTTCAGGTCCATGAAGGTGAGAACGCAGAAGCCGTGATGTATCAAGCTGCGCACTATGAAGTTGTGGCCAGTGCGCAAGTAGTTGCCTTCGCGCATCAATTAAACCCTGATTTATTAGTGGGAGCCATGGTTGCCTTTTCACCAGTCTACCCAGAAACGGATAAACCTGATGACGTCTTGAAAGCACAACGGGCGATGCAGGCCAGGTTCTGGTTCTCCGATGTGCAGGTAGAAGGCAGCTATCCAAGTTGGCTGCGTAAATATCAGACTGCCAAAAAATTCAACTTAGATATTACGGCTGCAGATCTCGCTAGTTTGAAGAAGGGGTGCGTTGACTACCTGGGGTTTAGTTATTACATGTCCTTTGCGACGGCAGCTAAGCCTGATGAAGACGACTATTATTCCTATAACGAAGCCCAAGATTTGGTAACGAATAAGTTTGTCCCGCAATCTGATTGGGGCTGGCAGGTCGATCCTAAAGGTTTGCGCTACGCTTTAAACTGGATGAACGATCGGTATCATTTGCCACTGTTCATCGTTGAAAACGGCATTGGTGCTATTGACCAGATGGAAGCCAATCACCAAGTTCACGATGATTACCGCATTAAGTATTTGCGGGATCACATTAAACAAATGGAATTGGCTATTAACAATGATGGCGTCGACGTGATGGGTTACACACCATGGAGTGCCATCGATATTGTTTCAGCAAGCACTGGTCAGTTGTCTAAGCGCTACGGATTCATTTACGTTGATCGCAATGATGATGGCAGCGGTTCTATGAAACGTTACCGTAAAGATTCGTTTTACTGGTATCAAAAGGTCATTTCAACTCATGGTGAAGATTTAGGTGATGATAGTGATGACACAACGAGATGATAGTCGCTTACTGGCAATCGATATTGGCGGTACCTCAGTTAAATATGGTTATTGGCACCAAAAGTTAACGCATTCTGGTAGCTTTAAAACACCAAAAACGTGGTCAGAAATGCTAGCGGCACTGTTAAGCCTGCCAGCTAAGATCAATCAGCCAATCCAGGGAGTCGCCGTTAGTTTACCTGGCGGTGTGGATACGAAAATTGGTGAAATTTCCGGGCTCAGCGCAGTTTCCTATCTCAACGGTTTTCCTATTCGTCAGGAATTGAGCCAGCAATTCAAACTACCCGTCACGATTCAAAATGATGCGAACTGTGCCGGCTTAGCTGAATCCTGGATTGGTAACGCAAAGGATGTCTCCTCAGTTGCCTTGCTCATTATCGGAACGGGTATCGGTGGCAGTCTGGTTCAAGATGGTCATCTGCTGACCGGGCGTGATTATTTTATGGGCGAATTTGGCTATAGTATCATGAATGAGCAAAATGAGACGCTGAGTGAATTGGGTGCGCCGGTTAAAATGGCGAGAAAATATACGCGACTGAGTCAGGCACCAGAACCGGTGGACGCACGTGAAATTTTTGAACGCGCCAAAGCGGGTGATGAATTAGCTCAGAAGTGTATCGAGGAGATGATTCACTGGTTGAGTATTGAAGCTTATAATTTAATCACCAGTTTCAATCCTGATCGGTTATTGATTGGTGGCGGCATATCTGTCCGGGACGATTTCTTGGCGATGATTCGTGATCAAACGAGCCGACTCTTGCAGCAAAAGGGCGCCACGGTAACGACGGAGATTGATCGTTGCAAGTTCTGCAACGCGTCTAATCTGATTGGTGCCGTTGCCCAGTTTCTGAGTGAATATCCCAAGTTGTCAGTTGCTGAATAAAGGCTTGTCGGATACCCAAGATTTGTTGATCACTGAAAGATCAGGTTTTTAATTTAAATTAAAGATGACGAATTTCTTATCGCTATTTTAGCTTCAGGTAGTATACTTTGTGCATTAATGAGTTTAAGGAAAGTAGGGGAGCCATATCAATACAACATTTGTTTTTCAGTTACCCGTTTATATTGACTGGCTGGATCGTTGTAATCAACGGCACCCTACTACTGGTCAACAGTTGGAATTGGCTATTCACGAACTGTTACTGTCACAGAGTCCATGGACGGATGAGTGGCATACGGATGTGCCTTACGCTGTTGGAAACCAGAAGGGAACGGCTAAGTTGGCAGCAGTGCGCGCTGATCACCAACATCACCGGGCAATCTTAACGATTCAATATCATCAGCCAACGATTAGCGGCCATGACTCCCGCCAGTTAGCTGAGATTGTGGCTGTTTTTCTAAAAACAGTGATGAACCGTTTCTGTCAACGCACCGTGTTTGGCGTTCAAAACACGCGTCTTGCCATTCGGATTGCTTAAACCACCGTGACTTTCTAACAACTCGTTAGTATAACTACCTGATGAATTTAAATAAGAACCTGGAAGTGATTGATAAATGCCTCAACCTAACGTGGAACCCGAAGAAATTGTTGAGAAATTCGACTTGCCCTCATCCGAAAAGATGATCGAGGTCATGGGGTTATCCAGAGACATTTTGGATAAAGAAATTGCAAGTACTAAGGATTTCTATAAAAAGGGGAATAACCCGCCAAGTTATTCAAACGTACGCAGTATCAGCGAATTCATTGAAGATGAATACGACGGTTTCGTACAGAACCTGTACCAGCAGGGTAAAACTGAGATTTCATTTGATGAGCTATTAAGCATGTTCAAGCAACAGCTCAATCAGCATTTGCCAGAATACGTGGTTGTCAAAAATACCGGCCGAGCTTATTTGGCGGATGAGGACGATCAGACGATTTTAAAGTTTAAATAAAGAACCATTGGTCACCGTTAGGAATAAGACGGCTGATCAATGGTTCTTTTTAGTCACTGTTTTAAATGGTGATTGCACGATTGTCCAAATTTGCTCGAATTTCAGTGAATTGCTGGTTGGATAACTTTTCAGTCTGGTTAGTCCAGCAATCGTTCACGATGACGATATCATCTTCATAGCCAATCAAAACCAAGGCGTGGGTATGAAACCCGTCGAATTCACCGACCCAGACAACAACGGGGCGACCCTGATCGATTTGGGCCTTTAAAGTGGCTAAATCAGCGCCAGTTAAGTCCGTTGCGTGTCCGGCGTACTTAGAGATTAAATTGATTAACGCTGGGGGATAAATGCTATTACCGTTTTCCGTAAAGGGATCACCCACAAACCCTTTATTGCAATCGGTG
Organism: Secundilactobacillus sp. MJ173; assembly: GCF_059704265.1. Classification (NCBI taxonomy): domain Bacteria; kingdom Bacillati; phylum Bacillota; class Bacilli; order Lactobacillales; family Lactobacillaceae; genus Secundilactobacillus; species Secundilactobacillus sp. MJ173. The sequence continues at coordinate 33,725 of NZ_BAAKGN010000058.1, read as the reverse complement.
TCATCATAAGGCATCTCCTTAGCTAACTGTACTTTATCAACTTGAGCCCCGGTGTATTGTAGCAGCATGGTTACGGCGGTGATTTCACAGCCAGTAGGTAACTCGGGCCGTTGGGCGATGAGTGGGACATTTAGGTTTCTCATTTTCTTGCAACCTTTCTTTTTTATAAAGCATAACAGAAAGCTGTTATTATGAGCAAGAGGTCGATATTGGGGACTTCTAGACACTTCATTAATGAACGAATAATCATTTATATTAAATAAACCTTAAATATATATGTGTATTTACTCATAAATGTGATAAAATATGAGTAATCGTTGTTGTATTTTTAGATGAGTTGTCTAGGAGGAAAAGAATATGATGTTCAATCCAAAATGGGCAGTTAGCGCCAGCCTAGCAGGTTTAGCGTTAATACTCAGTGCTTGTGGTTCTGGCAGCAGTTCAAGTCAGAAACAGACCTTTACAATGCCAACTGATAGTGAATTAACAACAGTTGATCTGTCGAAATCCACTGCCTTAGGTACTTTTGATATGCTGAATAACACGAATGAAGGGTTATACCGTTTGGGCAAGAATAGTAAACCCGAAACGGCTTTGGCCACTAAGTTGACTCAAAGTAACAATGGTCGACACTATGTGATCGATATTCGCCACAATACCAAGTGGAGTAATGGTGATACGGTGACTGCCAAAGACTTCGTTTATTCTTGGCAACGAACTTTGAATCCAAAAACGGCTTCACAGTACGGTTATTTGTTTAGTGGGATGAAGAATGCCGATGCGATTGCTAATGGTAAAAAGGCCCCAAGTACACTTGGTGCTAAAGCCACAGGCAAGTATCAATTGACCATCGATCTTGATCATCAAATCCCTTACTTCAAATTACTGTTAGGTTTCCCAGTCTTTTATCCGCAAAATGAAAAAGTTGTCGATAAATATGGCAATGGTTATGGGACTAGAAGTGACCGAATGGTTTATAACGGGCCATACAAGCTAACTAAGTGGAATGGTACTGGTACAACCTGGATGCTCACTAAGAACAATAGTTATTGGGACAAGAAAGCTGTTAAGATGAGTGCTATTAAGTACCAGGTTGTTAAGGATAACCAAACGGCTTTGAATCAATATAATTCAAAGAAATTAATCGGTGCGCCATTAACAGGTAACCAAGCGAAGAACCTCCAGAATAATAAAGACTTAATTTCACGGCCACAGTCAAGCAGCTACTACCTGGCTTTGAACCAGCACATGAAGTTATTTAAGAACCTGAAGATTCGTGAAGCCATTTCTATGGCCGTTGATCGTCAGCAATTGACTAAGAAAGTCTTGGGTGACGGTTCAATCGTCAATAATAGCTTTGTTTCTAAAGGTTTAGCTACTAATCCAAAGACGGGTAAAGACTTTACAGCCGACACTACTGCGCCTGCTTCTATGAAGTACGATCCTGCCAAGGCTAAACAGTTATGGCAACAAGGACTTAAGGAAACGGGTATTACTAACCCTAAATTTACGATTTTAGGTGCTGATAGCGATGCTGGTAAGAAAGTCACTGAATACCTGCAAAACTCATTGGAAAAGAACTTGCCAGGATTAAAAGTCTCCGTTTCTAACATTCCATTCCGGACTGTCTTGGCACGTCAAGCTTCGCGGAATTACCAAGTGACCTTTGCTAACTGGTTCGCGGACTTCTCTGACCCAATCACGTTCCTGAACATTTACACCTCAGGTAACTCAAGCAACATTTCCGACTGGTCAAACAGTACCTACGATAAGTTGATCAAGGCTTCTTCAACCACGGATGCTAATAAGCCAGAGCAGCGTTGGCAAGATATGGTTCAAGCCCAGAATATCCTGTTGAAGGATCAAGGGATTACACCACTGTATCAATCCTCAGCGCCATGGCTCTTTAACCAAAACGTGAAGAACGTTGTTTACAATTCAGCGGGTGCTAACTATAACTACAAGACGACTTATATTAAGTAGTATCTAGGTCATAAAAAATAGCAACTGACTTTTAAATGCGCCACAATGGTTAGATTTTTAACTATTGTGGCGTATTTTGTTTTGATTACAGATATTCTGTCATTGTACGTGTGTAACAGAAATAATGATGTGTATTTTTAAAATGAATAAGCATTAACTGTTTCCCAACTTAATAGTAATTCTCATTTACTTTTAACTTTTACGTTTTTCGGAAAAAACATCATAAATCTTATACTAAAGGTAAGCTATTGCACTTCTTAGAAACGATTTTGATAAATTTGAGAACAGATTGAAATTATAACATTAAAAGAATATTAAAAAGATATGTGTATTTACTCATTATTGTGATAGAATATGAGTAATCGTTGTTGTCCTTTAGTTGAGTTGTCTAGGAGGAAAAGCATATGAAAATTAATCCAAAATGGGCAGTTACCGCTGGCTTAGCAAGTCTAGCGTTACTGCTCAGTGCTTGTGGTTCAAGCAGTAGTAGTTCGAATAAGAAGCAGACATTTACAATGCCCGCCGACAGTGAATTATCAACCATGGATCTTTCAAAGTCCACGGCTTTGGGAACCTTTGATACTTTAAACAATACCAATGAAGGTTTATACCGTTTGGGAAAGAACAGTAAACCAGAGGTAGGATTAGCTACCAAGTTGACCGAATCAAATAACGGGCGTCGTTATGTTATCGATATCCGTCACAATACAAAATGGAGTAATGGGGATACGCTGACCGCCAAAGACTTTGTTTATTCTTGGCAACGGACCGTTAATCCCAAAACGGCTTCTCAATATTCGTATTTGTTCAGCGGCATAAAGAATGCGGACGCAATCACCAAGGGGAAGAAAGCACCTGATACTTTGGGGATTAAAGCCACTGGCAAGTATCAATTAACCATTGATTTGAATAACCAGATCCCATATTTCAAGTTATTACTCGGTTTCCCAGTCTTCTATCCACAAGATCAAAAAGTGGTTGAGAAATATGGCAATAATTACGGTACCAGAAGTGATCGGCTAGTTTACAACGGACCATATAAGTTAACTAATTGGAATGGGACGGGCACGACCTGGACTCTTAAGAAGAACAACAATTACTGGGATAAGAAAGCCGTCAAGATGAGTTCAATTAAGTATCAAGTTGTTAAAGATAGTCAGACGGCTTTGAATCAATTTAATTCAAAAAAATTAGTTGGTGCGCCACTAACGGGTAACCAGGCGAAGAATCTAAAGAATAATAAAGATTTGATTTCACGGCCACAATCAAGTGCATATTATCTGGCGTTGAATCAGCATATGAAATTATTCCAGAACCTTAAGATTCGTGAAGCAATCTCCATGGCAGTGGATCGGCAGCAGATCACTAAGAAAGTCCTTGGCGATGGTTCAATCGTGACCAATAATTTCGTTTCTAAAGGTTTAGCTACCAACCCTAAGACTGGTAAAGATTTTACCTCTGACACTACTGCACCATCTTCTATGAAGTATGATCCAGCCAAGGCCAAAACTTTATGGCAACAGGGACTAAAAGAAACTGGCATTACTAATCCTAAATTCACCATTATGTGTGGTGACAGTGAGTCTACTAAACAAGTGAGTGAATATCTCCAAAGTGCTTTTGAAAAGAATTTACCAGGACTGAAAGTTTCTATTTCCAGCATTCCACCTCGGACAGTCTTAGCACGCCAAGCAACCCGGAAGTATCAAGTTACCATGGCAAATTGGTTTGCGGACTTCTCTGATCCGATTACCTTCTTGAACATTTATACCACGCATAACCCAAGTAACATTTCTGATTGGTCAAATAGCAGTTATGACCAGTTAGTTAAAGCTTCTTCCACTACTGATGCCAACAAGCCTGAACAACGTTGGGATGACATGGTGAAAGCTCAAAATATTCTGTTGAAGGACCAAGGCATTACGCCACTGTATCAATCTTCAGCGCCATGGGTCTTCAATCGGGACGTGAAGAACGCAATTTATAACTCAGCGGGTGCTAATTATAACTTTAAGACGACTTATATTAAGTAGTTGAGGCTACTTTAGCTCAAAAAAAACAGCACGCTAATTTTTTAGAAATTAGCGTGCTGTTTTTATGTGACCAAATTATTTAACTAGCTCACGATAAGCTAAAGCAAAGTTACCAATGGTTGCAGATCCGTTATTTTCAGCGATGGGCATTGTAATGTAATCTTCTAAATGACCAACGTCTTGATAATTATTCATCAGTGCTGCGAATTCGTGGCGAACTTTCTGTAAGAATGTTTCACTGACGACACCACCACCAAAGACAATTTTCTGCGGACGGATGTGCAGTGTCGTTTGCAGAGCCGCTTGTGCCACGTAATAGGCCATAATGTCCCAGACGTGATCAGTTAAAGGAATATCTTGTCCCTTTTTACCAGTCCTGGCTTCAAACGTTGGTCCGGCTACCAAGCCTTCTAAACAATCACCATGATAGGGGCAGATGCCCTTAAAATCGATATCGTCGGGATGGCGTTTTAACCGAACATGGCCAACCTCTGGATGACCCAAAGTCCCGATGAACTGCCCGTTTAAAACCGTTCCAGCGCCGACTCCAGTACCAATGGTGTAGTACGTTAAGGCATCAAGTTGGTTATCTGATGCTTGTGCTAACGTATACTCCCCGTACGCGGAGCCGTTAACGTCAGTGGTCCAATAGATTGGTAGATCAAAGGCTGCCTGTAGCATGCCTAAGAAATTAGTGTCTGACCAACTAACCTTTGGCGTATCAGTAATGTAGCCGTACTTTGCAGCCTTTGGACGGATTTCAATGGGACCAAATGAAGCCACCGAAATGGCGCGTAAGTCTGGAAATTTCTTAAAGAAATCGATTGCTCTTTGGATGGTCTCTTCTGGTGTAGTTGTTGGATATTGAATCTGTTCTTTAATTTGGTAATCTTCATTACCTACTGCGCAGACGAACTTGGTACCGCCTGCTTCGATACTTCCTAATAGCATCTTATTCACCACTTTACAAAATTATTTAAACATCTGATAAAAGTTGCCAGTAACTAATTTAGCATTTTGGCGTCATTAAGGGAAACGAATTCTTAATATTCACACTATTCGTTGCCGTTAACCGGAATTTTATCAATCGAATCAGACAGCTGTTTCGGCAAGGGAATCTGAGGATCAATATGCGGATTATTGTGATGAATGATGTTAAACGTATTTCGATACTGAGTAGGCGATAGTCCCATTTCGTTTTTAAAATGTCTCATGAAGAGTTTAGGATCACTGAAGTAGGAATTTTCTGCGACTTCATTAATCGGCATTTCAGTTCGGATGAGTAATAACGTCGCAACTTCAATTTTTAAATGATTAATGTATTGTAAAGTTGTGATGCCTTCGTATTTTTTGAACAAACGCGTCAAATAATCAACATTCAAGTGAACTTGTCTAGCGATTTCCGCTACGGTCAGTTCGCTAGACATGTTAGCCCGAATCCATTCTTTTAAGTAGTTAATACGACTGTTGGCGTCTGATGGGTCATGCTGTGCAATATATGATTTAAAAAGTTCAATCAATAACGCAGACGTTAAGAAATCCCGTTCTTCGACGTACGAAAGCTCGGTGTGAAGGGATAAAATTTGGTGCATGAGGACAGTGATATGCTCATAGTCGTGTAAATGAAATTGACTGGGTAAGATCACCTTTTTCTCGTTATCGGAATTTGTAATGATAGAGCTAACAGTTTCGTTTTCGTCTGCTGTAAATTTTGAGAGTGAGTCTTGAGGGAAAAAGTGGAGCCAGTAAAAGTCAACCTGGTTGCACGGCTTAGAACCGCGAAAGTGGGTATAAGGAGGAATTAATAAGACATCATTGGGACCAACAGTGACGGGTTCATCTTCAATTTGAAGATGAATTTTGCCCTTTAATCCTAGAATGATTTCGTAGTCGCCTTTATGATACATGGGTTTATGAATCCATTCTGATTTGCTCACAAATTCACCACCTTTGTAATATAAGACAGTTTTGTTTAATTTAAAACAGTAAAAATTCATTGTTTAACCCTCCAATCTTAAATGGGAATTTAAGCATTTAATGAAAAGATGTCAAAACGAAAAGTCGGAAATAGTCACCTAATATATAAAAAATGCAATATAACGCTAATTTTTAATTTAAAAAGTCGGAAATAGTTACTTTTTTTATAATTATAGACCTTACTTGCATATATAGAAACAGTTAATATGAAAGCGTATTCAAAATAAAACTGTAAAGGAGGCCCTATCATGCGAATGTTTGGGAAGCTTTTCGCAAGTCAGTCCATTTTTTCTTGGTTATTACAAATAGCTTTTATCACGCTGGCTTGGAAAGTCGCAGATCATAGTATACCGAATAATTTGTGGACGATTATCGGTGGTACGGTGTTGATGCTGGTTACGTACGTCAGTCTTGCTTTTGACAGCAAGAAGCGAATTTCCAACAAGTAGCAGAAAAGGTTTTGTTTATTTTGTTTTTAGCAATTATTTTTAAATCTATGGATGGAGGGTTACACAATGAGTTCAAATACAGATCATAATGTTGCAGCTGCGCAAGCCATGCTCGCAAATGATAAATTACCGTTTCATAGAAAGGTGACTTATGGTTTCACCGATATGGCCGGAAACCTGTTATATACTTTAATTGGGTCCTACATGCTTTACTTCTTTACCAATGTCTTCGGCCTGGATGTTGGTACTGCCGGTGCACTACTTCTTTTGGGCCGTTTTATTGATGCATTAGGCGCACCAGTCATGGGGGTTTTAGTTGATCATACCCACAGTAAGTACGGTAAAAACCGACCATGGTTCCTCTGGATGGCCTTACCATTTACCATTTCAGTTTGGCTATTATTCACCACACCAGCACTGAGCAGTACTGCTAAAATTATTTATGCTGGGGCGATGTACATTATTGCTGAATTGACTTATACGGCTTTATCAACGCCAATTACTTCGGTTCTGCCTAACCTGTCAGCTAATTCTGATGAGCGGACTTCAGCTAACTCAATCCGGATGGTTTTAGGGAACGTTGGGAACTTCTTTGCCGTTACCTTCGTTATGCCATTAGCATCAGCTCTTGGTCATGGAAATGATCGTCGAGGCTGGTCGCTGGCTGTTGGATTATACGCAATCATTGCCTTCGTTATTTTGATGATTGCTTTCTTGGACATGCGTGAAAAGAATATCGGTAAAGAAAAGATTATCACGATTCGTGAGAGTCTTAAAGCAACTAAGAGTAACTGGCCATGGGTATTAATCGTTTTGGCTAACTTAGCACTGTGGACCGCATATTCAGCTCGTAATGCCGCGCTACCATATTATTTCCAGTATAATTTGAATGATAAGGGACTCATTTCAGTCTTTAACGGTTTTTCAATCATTCAGATTTTAGGGATGGCATCAGTTCCATTTGTTGTTAAGTATTTGCATAAATGGGGAACAACCATTCTCATGTTAGCGCTAACAATGATTGGTCAAGTTTGGATTGGTATGGCTGGTAGCAATGTTACCTCCGGCTTAATTGGCTGGTGCTTGGCCTGCATTGGTTCAGGTTCAGCTATGACCATGTTCTTCTCTATGGTTGGTGACACCGTTGATTTTGGTGAATGGAAGAACGGTATTCGGGCTAACGGTTTCTTGACAGCCATGGGTGCCTCGTTCTGTATCCAAATGGGTTCTGGCTTTGGTTCCTTCATTGCTTCCAGAATTTTAGCTAGTTTCGGTTTTACTGCCGCCAAAACAACTCAATCGGCTGGTAGTTTGTCAGCTATTAGTTTCACTTTCATCTGGGTACCAGTCATCATTTATGCTTTGAGTATTGTTTGCATGATCTTCTACCGTAAGTGGGAGAACCATGAACCAGTTGTTACTGAAGAATTAGCGGAACGTCGTGCAGCAGATGAAGCAGATGTTGTTGCAGATAATTAAGCAGTGTTATCCTAATTATTGAAAGGAGACAATTAAATGTCTGAGACGAAATTAACAAGTAACAGTTTACAACATGTGACCGTTACCTCTCCGTTTTGGAAGAGGTACCAGGAATTAGTTGTTTCTGAGGTTTTACCGTATCAATGGGCTGTTATGAATGATGAGGCCGATATTAATATGTCGAAAGATCCTCAAAAGATTCAAGGCGCAGATAAAAACAGTCATGCGGTTGCTAACTTAAAAATTGCGGCTGGCAAAATGAAAGGTCACCATTATGGATTTCCGTTTCAGGATACAGATGTATATAAGTGGCTTGAGGCTGCGGCTTATTCATTTTCGTATCATCCTAATCCAGCATTAAAAACAATTACCGATGATTTGATTGATTTAATTGCCGATGCTCAAGAAGATGATGGCTACTTGTCCACATACTTCCAAATTGATGCGCCAGAAAGAAAATTTAAGCGGCTGCAACAATCGCATGAACTTTATACGATGGGGCATTATATCGAAGCTGGTGTAGCTTATTATCAGGCAACTGGCAGTGAAAAGGCGCTGGAAATTGCAAAGCGAATGGCGGATTGTATTGTCAGAAGTTTTGGTACCGAAGACGGCCAAATTAATGGTTATGATGGTCACCCTGAGATTGAGTTGGCTTTATCTCGTTTATATGAAGTAACGCATAACGAAGATTATCTGAATAAGGCACTTTACTTTTTGAGGGTGCGAGGAACTGAACCAGATTTCTTTGAAAAGCAAAATGAAGCCGATGGGCTAGAAAACGATATTATCCCAGGTATGCGTGACGCGGGAGAGCGTTACTATCTTGATGCAGAACCAATTGCTGATCAGAAGACAGCTGATGGTCATGCGGTTCGTGTCGTTTATCTATGTACAGGAATGGCCTATGTCGCACGTTTGACTAATGACAAAACGCTGCTTGAAGCTTGTCACCGATTCTGGAAGGATATCGTTAAACGTCGGATGTACGTTACTGGTAACGTGGGTTCAACCACCACTGGCGAAGCGTTCACGTATGATTACGATTTGCCTAACGACACAATGTATGGTGAAACTTGTGCTTCGGTAGGATTAACTTTCTTTGCTCGGCAAATGTCTTTGTTAGATACTAATAGCGAATATGCCGATGTCATTGAGAAAGAACTGTTTAACGGTGCACTTTCTGGTATGGCATTGGACGGGAAACACTTCTTCTATGTTAATCCGCTTGAAGCCGATCCACAGGCGTCAGCACTGAATCCTGGAAAGTCACATGTCCTGACTCATCGTGCTGATTGGTTTGGCTGTGCATGCTGTCCTGCTAATTTAGCTCGGTTGATCACATCACTCGATCAATATGTCTATGATGTTAAACCAGACAGAATCTTAAGCAATCAGTTTATTGCTAATCAATCTGAGTTTGAAAATGGTCTGAAGGTTGAGCAAACCAGCAACTTCCCATGGAGTGGAGAAATTCATTTTGAGATTTCTAATCCTAATCAAGTTGAAACCTTGTTCGGCATTCGTTTACCAAATTGGTCAAAGACAAACTATGAATTGAAAGTGAATGGTGACGTACAGGATATTAAAGCAACTGACGGTTACCTATATATCCCGATTAACCAAGATCAAGTTTCTGTTGATTTGTCACTCGATATGGCTACTAAATTTATGCGGGCAAGTAATCGTGTAAGTGTTGACTTTGGTAAATTAGCAGTTCAACGCGGCCCAATCGTCTTTTGTGCTGAGAGTGCAGATAATGAGGCGCCATTATGGCAGTACGAAGTTTCTACAAAGAGTGAGACCAGCTACGAATTTGAACCGGATTTACTTGAAGGTGTGGGCACTATTACCGTAGATGCCAAATTACCTACGATGGATGAAGATGGTACTGACCTCTATACCGAAGCAACGGATGAAACGCTTGAAGATACTAAAATCAAGTTAGTTCCTTACTATGCTTGGGCAAACCGTGAAGATGGTGCTATGAGAGTTTGGCTTAGTAAAGAATAACGAAAAAAGCCCAGTAATGGGCTTTTTTTGTTATTGCATAATCAAGGCTTAGGTATGGTTGGATCGACCTCAATATTATTTAGATAGGTTTTAGAATAGGAATTCCTAAAATTTGAAGGTGTTAAAGATGTAATTTGTTTAAAGATGCGTAAAAAATATTTTTCATTGCTGAAGTTCAAATCGTATGCAATCTCTTTTATAGACTTGTTGGTTGTAAGCAATAGTTCTTCAGCCTGTTTAACCTTTACTGAATTAATGAAGTGGATAGTTGTTGTATTTTCGTAAGTTTTAAAGAGTCGAGTTAAATAAACAGGAGTCATTTGAAACTCCGTAGCGATTTGAGTCACACTCAACTTTTCGTGACTGTGGATTCGAATCCAATTCTTTATTAATTCAAAGCGACTAGAGGATTTGTGAGTGTGTTGTATTGCAGAAATATATTGATGAGATAGCTCAATCAAAATACTTGAAATAAAATAGTTGGCAGCAATTTTAGACGCTTTTTCATCATTGGCACTGTCCAAAAGCTGTCTTATTAAGATAATTAATCTTTCAAAGTCTGTGATTGTAAATAATTGAGGTATCTCGGCTTCTGTTTTTTTAATGGGTAGCTTCGAATCAAAGGAGGAGGTTACAGTACCACTAGGGAAAAAATGCATCCAATAATAAGTGGTGTTGTCCGGTGAATCTCGATAACCAAAATGGCGAATGTGTGGAGGAATCAACAAGCAATCTCTTTTGTTGAGAGTGTACTGTGTGACACCTATCTGAATGTATGCAGTCCCTGAGAGCATAATAAATAATTCGTAGTCACCATCGTTAATGATATCTTTGTGTTGCCATCCGCGATTGGCAAAGTATTCACCTGCTTTGAAAAACTGAACCGGCTTATACAAGGAAAATTTGTATACTTTTTCGCTCAAAATAGATACCTCCAATTTTGATATGTATACCTTTATACTAATTTTATTAGTTTTTAGATTGCTTGTAAAGCTATAGTATAAAACATGTAAGCGCTTGCTAAATAAATTTTAAATGAAGTTGAGAATTATAAAATTTTATCATTAAGGGGTTAATAAAATGATTTATGAAGATGATGGTTGTCTGTACTTAAGAAACGGAAATGAATTATTGGAAATACGGCCTTGGGGTAACAATAGTTTTCGTGTTCGGAGTACCAAGTTTTCAACTTATACTGGTGAAAATCATGCTTTAACGGAGTCTATTCCAGAAAACGAAGCAACGGTGAGCGTTAATGAAACCCAGAAAAGTGGGGAAATCACTAATGGAAAATTAACAGCCAAATTGGATGCTTTCAAAAATATTAGTTTTTACAAACAAAACGGTGATCTCCTTTTGAAAGGATTTCAACGAAACCGAATTGATGATATGTCGGCAGGAATCGATGCAGAAAAAGTGAATCATTTTAATAGCGCATTAAATATTGATTCACGGGAATTTAAACCGATTTTGGGTGGTGATTTTGAACTTAAAGTCCGTTTTGAATCTGATCCGAATGAAAAATTGTTTGGCATGGGGCAATATCAACAGGATTTTCTAAATTTAAAAAATGCTAAATTAGAGCTGGCACATCGTAACTCTCAAGCTAGCGTGCCGTTTTTACTCTCAAGTAAGGGGTATGGCTTTTTATGGAATAATCCAGCTATTGGTGATGTTGACTTTGCAAAGAACGTTACGGAATGGCACTCGCTAGCCACAAAAGAAATGGATTACTGGATTACATGTGGTGATAAGCCTAGTGATATTGAAGAACAGTATGCCGATGTGACTGGGAAAGTGCCAATGATGCCGGATTTTGCGATGGGTTATTGGCAATGTAAACTGAGGTATCGTACGCAAGAGGAGTTGTTAGACGCAGCCCACGAATTTAAGAAGCGTAATTTACCTATTAGTGTTATTGTGATTGATTATTTTCACTGGCCAAAATCAGGTGAATACACGTTTGACGAAAAATACTGGCCTAATCCAGAGAAGATGATTAAGGAATTACATGAGATGGGAATTAAGTTAATGGTCTCTGTTTGGCCAACCATCGATGAAACTAGTTCGCACTATAAAGATATGGAAGAAAAAGGCTATTTAGTTCAAACGGAGCGCGGGGTTCCAATCACCATGAACTTTTTGGGCAATAATGGGTTTGTTGATTTTACTAATCCTGATGCGCAAGATTATTTATGGCAGCTGTTGAAGAAAAACTATCAAGACAAAGGTGTTGATCTATTCTGGCTGGATGAAGCTGAACCGGAATATACGGTTTATGATTTCGATAATTATCGTTATCAAAATGGCACTAACTTACAAGTTGGCAATACTTATCCCGTTGGGTATTCAAAGGCAATTTACGATGGTCAAAAAGCGAGTGGTAAGACCAATATTATCAATCTTGTTCGGTGTGCCTGGGCAGGGAGTCAAAAATATGGTGCCTTAGTTTGGTCTGGCGATATTGACTCCAGCTTCCAATCGTTAAGAAATCAATTAGCGATTGGATTAAACATGGGAATTGCAGGAATCCCGTGGTGGACTACCGATATTGGCGGTTTCCATGGTGGTGTGGATGATAATGAAGATTTTCGTGAGCTGGTAACGCGGTGGTTTGAGTTCGCGACATTTTGTCCAGTCATGCGGATGCATGGTGATCGTGAACCCCATACTAAGCCGCTTAGCAATGAAGGCGGCGGGAAAATGCCATCGGGTGGCGCCACTGAGCCATGGGCATATGGTGAGGCCACATATTCGATCATGAAGAAGTACATGAATCTAAGGACTAATCTTAAGGATTACATTAAAGTTCAAATGAAGAATGCACATGAAAAAGGAACACCTGTTATTCGGCCGTTATTCTATAACTTCAGCCAAGATAATCAGGCTTGGAATATTGAAGATGAGTTTCTTTTTGGGGATTCAATTTTGATTGCGCCTGTTTTATATGAAAAGTTGAAACAACGCCAAGTTTATTTGCCAAACGGAACGGATTGGATAAATGCTAATACTGGTGAATTTGTTACGGGTGGGCAAACAATATCTGTTGAAACGCCAATCGATGAATTACCTATTTTTATTCGCCAGAAGGATTTTGAAGAATTAAAACCGGCTTTTCAAGCCTTAAAATAAATTGAACTCTGAAGGAGATTTGCCTATGCGACTATTTGGAAAACTTTTTGCAAGTCAGTCGATTTTCACTTGGATACTGCAGATTACTTTTATTACACTCGCTTGGAAAGTGGCGGATCATACGATACCGAATAATTTGTGGACGATTATTGGTGGTACTGCTTTGATGCTTATCACGTATGTTAGCTTAGCTAGGGATAGTAAAAAGCGAATATCAAACAAGTAATTAGAAATAGACAATTGATTTGACCGTTTTTCGACAATATCTATGTATGAATGGAGGGTTTAACAAATGAGTTCAAATACAGATCATAACGTCGCGGCAGCACAGGCAATGCTTGCCTCCGATAAATTACCTTTTCACAGAAAATTAACGTATGGATTCACTGATATGGCAGGAAACCTGTTGTATACTTTGATTGGTTCTTACATGCTGTACTTCTTTACTAACGTTTTTGGTTTGGACGTTGGTACCGCTGGTGCACTCTTGCTTCTTGGCCGGTTTATTGATGCTCTAGGGGCACCTGTCATGGGGGTTTTGGTTGACCATACCCATAGTAAGTACGGGAAGAATCGGCCATGGTTCCTCTGGATGGCATTGCCATTTACTATCTCAGTTTGGCTGTTATTCACCACACCAGCACTAAGCAGTACTGCTAAAATTATTTATGCTGGAGCAATGTACATTATTGCTGAATTGACTTATACGGCTTTATCAACGCCAATTACGTCTGTTTTGCCTAACTTGTCAGCTAATTCTGATGAGCGGACTTCAGCTAACTCAATCCGAATGGTCTTAGGAAACGTTGGGAACTTCTTTGCCGTTACCTTCGTTATGCCTTTGGCGTCAGCTCTAGGTCATGGGAATGATCGTCGAGGTTGGTCACTGGCTGTTGGGTTATATGCGATCATTGCCTTCGTTATTTTGATGATTGCTTTCCTGGATATGCGTGAAAAGAATATTGGGAAAGAAAAAATCATTACGATTCGTGAGAGCCTTAAAGCTACTAGGAGTAATTGGCCATGGGTATTGATTGTTTTGGCTAACTTAGCACTGTGGACTGCTTATTCAGCACGTAACGCTGCGCTGCCGTATTATTTCCAGTATAATTTGAATGACAAAGGACTCATTTCAGTCTTTAATGGTTTTTCAATTATTCAAATCATCGGGATGGCCTCAGTTCCATTCGTTGTTAAGTATTTGCACAAATGGGGAACAACAATCTTGATGCTGGCAATGACCATGGTTGGTCAAGTATGGATTGGCATGGCTGGTAATAATGTTACTTTCGGTCTAATTGGCTGGTGTCTGGCTTGCATTGGTTCGGGTTCGGCAATGACCATGTTCTTCTCCATGGTTGGTGACACTGTTGATTTTGGTGAATGGAAAAACGGTATTCGGGCTAATGGTTTCTTGACGGCCATGGGTGCATCTTTCTGTATCCAAATGGGTTCCGGTATTGGTTCTTTTATTGCTGCGAGAATTTTAGCTAGTTTCGGCTTTACCGCTGCCAAAGCAACTCAAACGGCTGGAAGTTTGTCAGCTATCAGCTTCACTTTTATCTGGGTGCCAGTCATCATTTATGCTTTGAGTATTGTTTGCATGATCTTCTACCGTAAGTGGGAGAAGCATGAACCAGTGGTTACTGAAGAATTAGCAGAACGTCGGGCAGCCACTGAGGCTACGGATGTAGCGGATAATTAAAAATAGAAAGATGGACTTGCCGAATATTCGACAGGTCCATTTTTCTATTATATAAGTTATTCAAAACGGTTCTGTTTCTTATCAAACTTAACTTCCATTGAGTGACTTGCAAATACTTGCTGGGTATCTAGGTTGATATAACGTGATGGATATGGAGCAGTACTTTGAATTGAAATTTCGGATTCGGTTTGGCTGGTAATGACACCGTTTATCACATGAAGTTGGTCTCTGTCAGAATAAACGTACGTTTCCTGTCCAAAGCCATTGAGATAGGCGACTAATTCTTCACCCATGTCCCAGTCATCTTCACCGGTATAGCCATCGGGGAAGAGCTTTTTAAAGATACCACCATCTGAAGCAAAGATTGATTGTCCAAATCGGTTTCTGGATAAATCAGGCCGGTTAAGGTTAGGACCGGCAATACTGTAGGTTGATGCCGCTTCTCCAGGACTGAGAATTCGGTCAGTTGCTGTGGCATTGGAATCATACATGTAAAGCAGCGCTACAGTTGCCCGGTGTCCAGCATTGACTAAATCTGCGTCACCTAATTTGCGCCCGGTCATGAGAGCAGAAGCCGCGGTGACGCCTCCCCAAAGCGAGTGCATCATGTAAGACAACGCTTCCCACCAGCGATCTGGACTTTGAGCACGGAAGTCGTTACTAAATCCAATGTTGGCCTTTAATAATTCACCGTAAATTTTAGCTGCTTTATCATGACCTGAAAGTGCCAACGCACCAGCAGCTGGACCAAAGCCAGCATTATCGAAGAAGTGTTCAGTCATTGCAGCGGACAGGTTAGCACTGTCATCAGCAATCCGGTTTGTTACAACTTCCCAATATTTAGAAATTTGTTCGTACTCGTTATCTAACCCGTTTTTCTTCAAAGCCTTGAGCAAATCATGAATGTAGAGAAAGTATTGACCTAGCATTTGTGATTCGGCTTTACCACGTTCATTGTCATGTAATTCCGGATTGACGCGGACGTTAAAGACCGTAGCGGCCCATTGTAGATATTCCTTTGGTGAGTTTAAATTCAGCTGTTCTGGCTGACATTGTGAGAGTAGGAAGAACAGGTGAGCAATATACTCCAGATCCATGACCCGATAAAAAGTACCGTAAAGTTTGGCAGGTTTCGTAAAGTCGCCATCCGCAAACCACTTTGGCCGAACATACTTAACTGCACTTTCTTCTACTTGCTGAATTTTTTTATTGATATCCTCAACTTGTGGGTCTAAAAGACATTCCTGTAAAACAAAATTCATCTTGCCTAAGGATTCGCCTTGATTAGAAACGGGCCCAAAACTATACGGATGCTCACCACTTGCGCCTGCATATGAATGAGTTGAAATGTAGTTTGCACGGTCTCTAAGCAATTCTTTGACCGAACTCATTTTGTTAAAAACAACTTGATCTGTCCGATGCTGCTTAAATTCAAAAATAATTTGATGTTCGCCCAAATACTGAACATCATAGGTTATTTTGTTAGCTACTAATAATTTAGAGAGGTCCTGTTCGACTAGTTTGCCATTTACGCAACAACGATCAGTGACCGACACCAAATTATTTGAACTATTCTGATCAATGATGATTTCTTGTGCGCTAGTAGAAACTAGAGGTTGATATAAAATATGCGGGTGACCAAATTGTTTGCCAACTTGATAAAAATCTTCTTTGTCTTTAAAGGCGGTAAGAGTAAATTCCCAGTTGCGAGATTCAGATGGTTCTAAAGTAACGGGTTCTTCGGAGTAAATCCAATCGTGTTTGGGCCCATTATGTTCCGGATAGCCTCCAGCTAAAATTATTTGATGAAAAAGCATGCCATCTAAAGATGGTGATACATTCTCAAAAAAACGGTTGTTATATTCATTATATGTGCCAATTGAAAGCACGTTTCCTTCTGTTTGATATACTCCTAAATTTGGAGCCTTATTGTCTCTTCTAACTGCCGCAAGTTTAGTAAAGTTTTTTGAGATTGATGGGAAAACTGCCGCGGATTGATTGGCGTTTCTTTTGACATTTTTATCACGAAACATAACATAGGCTAAGCTTATCCAAACCCCAAAATTTTCGAGTGTGATATGATTTTTTGAGAGGTTTTTAATGTTTATTTTCCAGACCAACCCTTTCTCCGTTAGTTCGTACTTAAATGAAACAGTGACGTCTTCAATTTTGAAGGAAACGGTACTGGATGTATCCGAGAATGCTACATCAGGGGTGAAATCAATGCTATTGAATGTCTGGCCATTAATGGTTGTGGTGAATTCGCCAAAGAGTTTATCGTTATCTTCATAACCCACCGATTCTAAGTATTCTGGGTCGATCACCCAGTTCATATTGGTTGGATCATTGGGCAATTGTAATTTTACCAGTGCACCACGACTGTTCTGCGATGTTAGTAGTCCATGTAAGTTCATAATGTATTTCCTTTCAATTCTAGTATTTACAATATTTTAAGTATGATTATAAACGCTTACATTTTTGGGTGAATACAATTAATAAACTGGATTTTATAAAAACACACACTAATTTTTTCTTAATCGGCGATATTTTTGTGGCGCGTATCCAGTATATTTTTTAAAAGAAGTGGAAAAATAATAAACGCTTTGAAATCCAATACTTTCAGCAATTTCTGAAATTGTTAAATCGGAATTCAGCAATCTTTTTTCGGCTTCTTCCATTCGATATTGGATTAAGAATTCGTTTGGCGTTAGGCCAATTGTTTCTTTAAGAGCGCGAGAAATGTAATTGGGATGGAAATGGAAAATTTTCCCAAGTGATTCATTAGTAATTTTCCGATTAAAATTATCACGCAAATACCGTTGAGTTTTGGCAGAAAGAGTGTTTAGCTTGCTCTCTTCTAATGAGTGGACTTGAATTGATTGAAGAACATCGATGAATAGTTGTTGAGAACGCCAAAAGCCAAAGCCTGGATTATCTGTACTTTCATTAAATATAAGTTGAGTTGCAGCGATAGTCTTTGAAAAGTCTGGTACTCTGCCATGTTTAAGTAAGTGGAGAGTTAAAGTAGGCGTTCGGTAGTGTAAGGTTGGGACTTCGATGGCTGAATGTAAAGATACAGGAGAAGTCGATTGTTGCCATTCGCCAGATACGAAAAAATGAATCCAATAGTAGGAAGTCTGCTGATCCATAGGCTTCCAAGAATAATGATGATGTCGCGGCTGAAGAATAAACATCTCTCCTTTTTTTATTGAATAATTATTTCCATCTTCAGCAATGTAAAGGCATCCTTCGGTCATAAACATTAGTACGAAGTATTGCAAGTTTGTTCGATTTGGGTGGAGGTTCCCTTTATGAAACGTCACGTGATTACCCTCAATAAAAGTGGGAATTGGCAGACAAGATATTGATATATACTCTTTCATTTTTATTCACCTAACTTTCTTTGGTCAATTTACCTTTAGCATAGACTCATAATGAATATCCACAATGGCATGTGTTGAATTTTATAAACTTTCTGTCATCTTTTAGATTTAAAAAAATCCAAGATTGCATTAGATTAATGTTGAAAGCGGATTAGCTTTTAGTTTATCTCAAGATCTCGAGAATAACACACGTGTGAATGAAACCGATTTCAGCTGTTTGGATAGCAACAATACATTATGTTGTTGTAAATATGAATGGAGGGTTTATTGTGACTAATAAAGTTGCGGATGCTTTAAAATCGACTGAAAAGATTCCGTTTCACCGATTATTGTCATACGCTAGTACAGATGCTGCAGGTAATTTACTTTACTGTACGGTAACAACTTTTATCTTGTATTATTACACGGACGTCTTTGGATTAACGGTTGCCGCTGCTGGTACAATTTTGCTTGCAGCGCGTATATTAGACGCGTTTGATGCACCAGTATGGGGTTTCATCATTGATCATACTCATACCAAGTGGGGACAGAGTCGACCTTACTTTTTGTGGATGGCATTTCCTTTTGCAATCTTATTCGTTTTAATGTTCTGGTCACCACAGTTAAGTGCTTCTGGAAAATTTTGGTGGGCGCTAGTCACATATTTACTGTTTGGAATTTCCTACACTGGGATGTCCACACCAATTACTTCAATTTTACCAAACCTATCAAATGATTCTGACCAACGAATTCGGCTGAATAGTACTAGAATGATCGGTGGTAATATTGGATATTTAATTACAGCAACATTTACTCTTGGCATTGTCGCTTTTCTCGGTGGGAACGATGAATTGGCTGGTTGGCGATATGCAGCCATTATCTTCGCAATTGCTGGTTTTGCTCTATTACTTTTTGCCTTTTTTGATACTCGTGAGATTAATACGACAACACAGAAGGCTCTTCCTATCGTTGATTCAATTAAGGCTGCCAAAAGCAACTGGCCTTGGTTTATACTAGTCGTTGTTTTCGTATTCTATTGGTTGGGTAATGCCTCTCGGACTTCTGTTGTAGTTTATTACACCCAATATAATCTGGGACACAAAGGATTTGCATCGATCTTAAACGCATTAGTAATGTTTCAGATGTTGGGTATGGTTTTAATCCCATTCCTAGTTAAGAAGTTTAAAAAGTCTCATGTGATGATCATGGGAATGTGCATTGCCGCTCTAGGGCAGGTTCTCATTTCATTTACTGGGCAGTCTATGATTGCTTTAGCAGTTGCATGGAGTGTGGCGTCAATTGGAACAGGAATCGCTGTTTCAATGCCTTTTGCAATGCTATCAGATACTGTCGATTATGGTGAGTGGAAAAATGGTATCAGAGCTAGTGGTTTTCTGACAGCAATTGGAAGTTCTTTTGCAATTAAAATAGGTTCAGGGCTTGGTGGTTGGGCACCATCTATGATTCTCAACCATGCAGGATACAAAGCGGGGGTAGCGCAAAGTGCAAGTTCGCTGTCAGCGATTAAGTTTAGTATCAGCTATTTGCCAGCAATATTCTTCATTGTCGGAGCGATTATCATGGTTCTCTATATTCGATTTGAAAATAAAGAAACAGCTGTAAAAGAAGATCTTCAGAATCGTCGCGGAACGGTTGAAGATTAGTAACTACGTAGATGAGTTAGGTTGCAAAAAAATGCGAATTTGTAAAATAGTTCAGTATTTTTGGAACCAACAAGATTTTGATGGCACAGCTATTTTATGGCTGTGCTTTTTGTGTAAGTTTACTGAAACAATTTTAATTATAACGAATTTATCAAATAAATTTTCCCTCTTAAACGCCTTAATAACAGTGCTTTATGTATTTAACAAGTAACAGCATAACAAATAAATCACTTGCGTCCGTATAAAAAATGAAGCACAATAGTGGTAACGCATTCAATGAGTCTAAATAAGGGGTTACTACACCATGAATAATAAACAACTGAAATTTAATACGACGTTCTATAAGGATTTTGAATTCTGGATTGCACTCGTTGTGATGGGATTTGCTGCATCAACACTCATTCATGAGACGATAACAAACATTTATTTCTGGTTAGACATTGCGATGATCATCCTAGGAATCGTGACACTAGTAGATTCTTTGATTCTGCACCGTAGAAAAATCAGTAACTAACATAGTGGATAGTATCGCGAAGAAACTTGGACGAAATTTTTGTCTAGGTTTCTTTAATTATTCACGATCTGTTTGGATGAGTAATAACCCTTTATTTTTCGATAAATGACCTGATAAGTCGAGTGTTTTTACTGGAAAATTGTTATACTACATCATGTGTGTTTAGGTAACTCGGAGCAATGGTTCATTGTTTCTGATAATCAATAATTGAAGACTTGTTAATGTAAGTGATGATTAGCGAGATTAAAATGGGAGTTTTTAGTATGTCGGCAAAGTATGAGATTGTGGAAAATGGGGTTAAGGAAAAAATCCTGTCAGGTGTCTATCCGATTGGCGAAAAATTACCGACCGAAACTGAATTAATGAAAGCATTTAACGTGAGTCGATATACGATTCGTCGAGCGATTGGTGATCTGGAGAACGAAGACTTCGTTTACCGAATCCAAGGCGGCGGTATGTACGTGAACGACTGGCAAACCGCACACGCAAAAGGGAAAAATTCTAACCGGATGATTGGTGTGATTGCGACACATATCGCCAATTACATCTTCCCTAGTATCGTCAGCGGTGCTGATCAGATTATTTCTGATAACGGCTATTCAATCCTGTTAGCGAATACGCACAATGATCCTAAATTAGAACGACGGTCGCTCACAACGATGTTACAAAGCGATGTGGCTGGACTGATTATTGAGCCAACTCAAAGCACGTTACCCACAACTAATCGTGATTTATACGAAAAGATTGGTGAGATGGGTTTACCGGTGGTCTTTATTAATGCGACATATGATATGCCAAGCCTCCATGCGCCTTCGGTAACCACTGATGATAAGGGTGCGCTGGAACGGCTAACGAATTATCTCATCGACCAAGGGCACGAGCGTATTTTGGGCGTCTTTCAAGTTGATGATATGCAAGGCGTCAACCGGATGAACGGCTATATTAAAGCCTACCAAGAGCATGCTAGTATTGCGCTTAAAAGTAATATTATTATGTATCAGTCAATGGATTCCACTAAACAGGTGCTAACTAAAATCGAGCATGAGATTCAATCGAAGAATCGGCCAACAGCGATTGTATGTTATAACGATCAGTTAGCCATCCGAGTGATTGATATGGTGAAGTCGATGAACCTGTCGATTCCGGACGATATCTCAATTACCGGGTTTGATGACTATAATGTGGTCCGTTATATCAATCCTGCCATTACCACGATGGTTCATGAAAAGGAACGGATGGGGCATGACGCCGCACAGTTACTGGTAAATCTCATTGCAAAGAAACCGGCTGAATCGATTTTATATGAGCCGGAAATGGTCGTTCGTGACTCGGTAAAGAAAATTAATTAAAGCGAAATGGGAAGACTCGTTGTGGGTCTTCTTTTTGTTTTTGCAAAAAAGGGCAGCTGGGTTGGTTACTTTTACTTAATTTCAAACAGTGTCAAGTCTAACATTACTGTTGTAAATGCTATTATTTTTCATCATTCAAAAATGAGTATGCATCCAAGGATTTGTTAAAGCAATGTTCAGCTACAGTCATTAACTCAAATGTAGGATCATCTTGACGGCTGTACCATTCATAAACAATGCCTTTTTCAAGAATAATTAGCTGATTGCTGATATCGAGCAGGTCCTCCTCAGCATACTGATGATCATTATAGGTTGAATCAAACGCATATCTAATCTGATCACAAAAGAGCTGACGGCTAACATCACAATTACATTCCGGATTTTTAACATTTAGGAATACATAGAGACTTTCCGGTCCCATTGTTTGGAGTGGTTTAATGTTTGCCATACAAACAGAAATTAACTTTTCACGAAAAGACATGGCTGAAAAGTTGTCTTTCAAAGAATCAAATAATAGCTTGGAAGTGTCAATCGCATAAAAAGCCAGTAAATCAGACTTAGTTTGATAGTATCTATAGAACATACCTGTCGTTACACCAATTTCATGACAGAATTCACGAATGGAAAGTTGATTATATTTTCCAGATTCAATGTATGGCAAGGCTGCCTGTAAAATTTTTTGCTGTGCTTGTTTTCTTTTCAAGGTTATTTTAATTGATGGCATTTTTAGGTTTCCTCTTATTTTTTCTAATTACTATTATGATGTGATGATAACAATCCATTTCAAAAAATTCAATTATCAAAAACCGTAACACGTTATTTTTTATATTGACATATTATTGTATAGTGATATTATACAGTTGTGAAAACAATAACATGTTATTTATTTCATCTTATTATAAATAAAGGAGAAATCAACATGAGCGAAAGTATTTTACGTGCACGACATTCTGCACGATCATTCAAAGATCAAGAAATTGATGAAAAATTAATTAAAGACATTATTTCTGAAGCTCAATGGGCACCTTCTTGGTGTAATAGCCAACCTTGGAAGGCCTACGTCGTTACTGGAGAGGCAGCTAAGAAAATGCATGAATCTCATCACAGCAATGTCGCTAACAAGGCCAAAGCTTGGACCGAAGTTGTACCGCCACAGTTCACAGATAAAGACTGGTCTGCAGCCGAATGGACGAATATGCGTGACTTTTGGCAAGCAAGCGATGTCAGTCCTTTCCCAGAAGACGGGTCAACTGATAAATTAGGTTTCAATAAAGAAAGTGCTTGGGATTTCCATGCACCAGCAATTGTCTATATCACTATTCCTAAAAATGCCACAATGTTCTCTGCCTACGATGCAGGTGCATTTGGCTATGGTATTACCTTAGCTGCACGTGAACAGGGCGTTTACTGTATTCCAGCCTACGAATTTATTCGCTACCCACAAGAAATTCATCAGGTATTTGATATTCCTGAAGATGAAGCGATTTTCATGGGGATTGGTATGGGTTATGCAAAAGAAAACGAAGACCTTAATCGTATTAACGAATTTGAAAAGAATCCTCGTGCCAAGACTGATGATATTCTTCAAATCGTTAAATAAGAGAGAATTAACTTATTATAGATTAGAATTTGGAAGCTTTAAAAATTAACTGGATATTACGTTTAAGCTAAAAAAATGTTAACTTTTGTAAGTTGCTTTTTTGAGAAAAATCTAAATAGCGACATGGGTAGAACTACAGGCAGCAGTGTTAAGACGAGCTTGGTTATGAGTGTTTTTTTTAATTAAGTTTGCACTTAGATTGTAAATTCAGTCTAAAACAAAAAGTTTTGATATTAATGGCTATTGCCAATTAGTATCAAAACTTTTTTGTTGTGGATAAAATCGTTGTTTTAGAAGGTTAACTGATACTTGATTTCGTAAGACTTTGGTACACCAGGTTGTAACGTGATGTCACCTAAGTTCTCAAAACGGGTGGCGTCAGAAAGGTTTTGTGCTTCCAGTGCAACGCCCATATATGGTGCACCCTTACCAAGGGTTAAGTTCATATCTGGTGTAAATGAGTTAGCGGTAAAGACAACTAATCCATTACGACTTGAATGTAATGTAACGGCACGTTTTGAAGCGTCGTCGGATAACTTAGCAATGGTTTGATCCTCTGAAGAAGGTTCAACTTCAAAAATATCGTCAAAACCTTTTTCAGTGGTATCCTGCATTTTATCGATAGCAACGCCCAATTTCTGTGGGGTCGTAAAATCAAACGCAGTGTTGGTGTTATCAAGCATTTTACCAGTTGGAATCTTTTCGGTGTCAACGTCCATGTGACGATGGCTATTGAGTTGCAACGTTTGATTTTTGATAGTTGCTTCATCACTAACGTTAAAGTACGTATGATAAGTTGGGTTGAAAATAGTGGCTTCGTCTGCTTCACCAGTAAATTGAACACCCAGTGTATTATCGTTCTTCAAAGTATAGGTAACGGTTACAGAAATGGCCGGAAAATCACCAGGTTTTGAGTCAAAGTGGTGTGTCAGAGTAAGGCTGGCATCGCTGCTATTTGATTCAAGTTCACCATCCCAGTTAACTGAGTGGAAGCCATTAGGGCCACCGTGAAGGGTATTTTGACCCTCATTTGGTGTGACCTTAGTGGTTTCATCATCGATGGTAAATTTGCCTTTTTTGATACGACCTGCTGCTGTCCCAATCATCATGTTAACGTAGAAGGGGTTGGCATAATAGTCGGCAGTATGCGGATACTCCAGTAGCATGTTTTTATGCTGACCGTCTTTTGTAGGGACGCTCATTTCGGCAATAATGCCACCTTGGCTGAGTACTGTAACCCGTACACCATTATCGTTCTCAAGGTGAAAAGCAGTCACCTTTTGATCCTTGTAGCTGTCAAAATCAGTTTGATAAGCTTTCAAAATTAAACACTCCTTTTTAGGCATGAAAAGCAATTGGCATAGATATGCACTAATAAAACAATAGTAATCATCCGTATAAATGTCAATTGTCATTATTATATGACCATCATGAAAAACGAGGTTTGGTCAAGCAAACACTTGTGTTTACTGTGTATTTTAAGATTCAACGCATGAGATATATTTTCTGACGCAAAAGCGGTTTGAAACTAAAAAGTAACAAAAATAGTCAAATGGTTGAAACGTTGATTTAAAGCCGTTTCAGCTCTTTTTTTAGAACTTTATATACGTATAAATAATAAACATATTGATTTATTAGCATAAATATAATAAAATTCAATTTGTAAGCGATTTAGTCTATTAATGAATTTAAACAAATTAGTAACTATCTGGAGGAATCAGATATGGAAACGAGCCAGATCAAAGAAAAGATTTCTAATGGGCAGGTTTCATTGGGAATCGAACTAGGATCGACACGAATTAAGGCTGTACTTGTTACAGACGATTTTACAACGATTGCTAGCGGTGATTTTACCTGGGAAAACGAATTGGTCAACAACATTTGGACCTATTCGGTTTCAAACATCTGGAAGGGTATTCAGTCCAGCTATCAAAAAATGGTTCAAAAAGTCAAAGCCGATTATGGTGTTGAATTGACCAAAATCGGTGTGATTGGCGTTAGTGCCATGATGCACGGCTACATGGCGTTTGATAAAGACGGCAAACTGTTAGTGCCTTTCAGAACTTGGCGCAACAACATTACCGAACAAGCTGCGGACGAATTGACCGAGCTATTTGATTTTAATATTCCACAACGTTGGAGTATTGCTCATTTATATCAAGCTATTTTGAATCAGGAAACCCACGTTAAAAACGTTGATTTCATGACCACTTTGGCTGGCTACGTTCACTGGAAGCTGTCAGGCGAAAAGGTAGTGGGTATTGGTGACGCATCAGGAATTTTCCCAATCGATGCCGATACTAAAACTTATTCGGCAAAAATGATTGATAAATTTGAAGCTCAAAGTAATGTTCAACAGTATTTCTGGAGCTTGAAGGACATTTTACCTGAGATTAAAGTAGCGGGTGAAGCAGCCGGAAACCTGACAGCTGAAGGTGCTAACTTGCTTGATCCAAATGGTACGCTTCAAGCTGGCTCATTGATGGCACCGCCAGAAGGGGACGCCGGAACAGGGATGGTATCCACTAACGCGGTCCGTGAACGTACCGGGAACATTTCAGCTGGGACTTCGGCCTTTTCAATGATTGTGCTGGATCAACCAATGGATAGTGTTCATAAAGATATTGATATGGTTACCACGCCAGATGGCGCACCAGTTGCTATGGTTCACACCAATAACTGCTCGTCAGATATTAATGCTTGGGTAGGGCTATTTGGTGAATTTGCCAAGGAAATCGGGATTGATTTGAAACCCGATGACTTATATGGTGCATTGTTCAACAGTACTGAACGCGCTGACGATAACGCTGGTGACTTATTGAGTTACGCTTACTTATCAGGTGAAAACATCACTAAGATGCCAGAAGGACGCCCAATGTTTGTTCGGACGCCAAACAGTCACTTTAACTTAGCTAACTTTATGAAGGCCCATCTCTATTCGGCCTTCGCACCATTGAAGATCGGTAACGATATTTTGACTAACGACGAACATATCAAAGCGGATGTGTTCATTGCGCAAGGCGGTTTGTTTAAGACACCAAAGATCGGTCAACAAGTCTTAGCAGATGCCCTGGATACACCAATTACCGTTATGAGTAACGCCGGTGAGGGTGGTCCATGGGGTATGGCTATCTTAGGATTGTATACTTTGGCGCAATCAACTGATTCAAACACAGAAAGCTTGGCTGATTACCTGGATAAGCACGTTTTTGCAAATTCAGAAAGTGAAACAATAGCACCTAACGCTGATGGTGTTAAAGGCTACAACGAGTTCATCGATTCTTATAAGAAGGGCCTTGAAGTCGAAAAAGCAGCCGTTGACGCAATCGAGCTTTAAAAAGGAGAAATTTAAATGTTAGAAGATCTTAAGCAAGAAGTTTATGAAGCTAATATGCAGCTTCCTGAACTAGGATTAGTTACTTTTACCTGGGGCAACGTTTCCGGTATCGACCGGGAAAAGGGCTTATTCGTCATTAAGCCATCCGGTGTTGAATACGACAAGCTAAAGCCAGAAGACTTAGTTGTTGTGAACTTGAAGGGTGAAGTTGTTGAAGGTGACATGAACCCATCTAGTGATACGCCAACTCATACGTACCTGTACAATCATTTTCCAAAGATTGGCGGGATCGTTCATACTCATTCACCTTGGGCCGTTTCTTTTGCCGCAGCTAAGATGGATATTCCAGCAATGAACACGACTCATGCTGATACGTTCTTCGGTGATGTGCCAGCCGCTGATGCGTTAACCAAGGAAGAAATCGAAGAAGATTACGAAGGCAACACTGGTAAGACGATCGTTAAGACCTTCGAAGAACGCGGGTTAGATTACGAAGCCGTTCCAGCTGCTTTAGTTAGCCAACACGGTCCATTTGCTTGGGGGCCAACACCAGCCAAAGCGGTTTATAACTCTAAGGTCTTGGAAGTCGTTGCTGAAGAAGATTTCCATACCATGCAGCTCACTCATCAAAGTTCTGCATTACCACAGTACCTTTTGGATAAGCACTATTACCGTAAGCATGGTTCTAATGCCTACTATGGTCAAAACAATGCGCATTCAAAAGACCATGCAGCCCGTTCATAAATTCAGGTTACTAAATTAAAAGAGGAGATTTTTTATTATGTTAAGTACCCCAGATTACAAGTTTTGGTTTGTTACTGGTAGTCAATTCTTATACGGTGACGAACAATTAAAGTCCGTTGAAAAAGATGCTAAGGATATGGTTGATAAGTTAAACAAGTCTGGCAACTTACCTTACCCAATTGAATTTAAGTTAACTGCCACTACGGCTGACAACATTACTCAGTTGATGAAGGATGCCAACCATGACGACTCTGTTGCTGGTGTGATCACTTGGATGCATACTTTTAGCCCTGCTAAGATGTGGATCCGTGGGACTCAATTATTACAGAAGCCATTATTACACTTGGCTACTCAATACTTGGATCACATCCCATACCAGACCATTGACATGGACTACATGAACTTGAACCAAAGTGCTCATGGTGACCGTGAATACGGCTTTATCAACGCGCGTCTCCGTTTAAACAATAAAGTTGTTTACGGCTGGTGGGGCGATGAAGACGTTCAAAAAGAAATCGCTGACTGGCAAGACGTTGCCGTTGCTTACAACGAAAGCTTTAAGCTTAAAGTTGTTCTCTTTGGTGACAAGATGCGTAACGTTGCCGTAACTGATGGTGATAAGATTGAAGCTCAAATCCAACTTGGCTGGACCGCTGACTACTATGCTGTTGGTGATTTAGTTGCTGAAATGGACAAGGTTTCCGATGCTGATATCGACCAAAAGTACGATGAATTAGCTAAAACTTACACCATGAACCCTGGCGATAACGATGAAGCTTACTTCGAAGACCACGTTAAGTACCAGATCCGCGAATACTT
Source organism: Secundilactobacillus sp. MJ173 (assembly GCF_059704265.1). Lineage (NCBI taxonomy): Bacteria > Bacillati > Bacillota > Bacilli > Lactobacillales > Lactobacillaceae > Secundilactobacillus > Secundilactobacillus sp. MJ173. The sequence continues at coordinate 5,565 of NZ_BAAKGN010000058.1, read as the reverse complement.
CGGCTTGAAGCGCTTCATGGATGACCATGGCTACACAGCCTTCTCAGATAACTTTGAAGACTTGTATGGTATGAAAGAATTACCTGGTTTGGCTACTCAATTATTGATGGCTGAAGGTTATGGTTTCGCCGGTGAAGGTGACTGGAAGACTGCCGCTCTTGATCGTTTGATGAAGATCATCAGCCACAACAAGCGGACTGCCTTCATGGAAGATTACACCCTTGATTTACGTAAGGGTCACGAAGCAATCCTCGGTTCACATATGTTGGAAGTTGACCCAACCTTAGCTACTGACAAGCCTAAGATTGAAGTTCACCCATTGGACATCGGTGGTAAGGAAGACCCAGCTCGTTTGGTCTTTGCCGGTGGTGAAGGCGACGCCATTGACGTTACCTTAGCTGACTTCGGTGACGAATACCGGATGATCATGTACGAAGTTGCTGGTAACAAGGCTGATGAAACACCAAAGCTGCCTGTTGCTAAGCAATTATGGACACCAAAGGCCGGTCTTAAGAACGGCGCCACTCAATGGATTGAAAATGGTGGTGGTCACCATACTGTCTTCTCATTCGGCATTACTGCCCAACAAATGGAAGACTTCGCTAAGATGGTTAACTTGCATTTAATTAACATCAAGTAATCGCTTAAAGAGATTTATAATATGATTTGAAAACACACAGTAGAAGCACAGCATTATCCCCGTTTGGAGATTGTCTGTGCTTTTGCTGTACAGTCATTCAAATTTAGGAATCGGAGGAGTCATCACATGAAATATCGACATTTAGGCAAGCAAGGATTACGGGTCAGCGAGCTAGCATTAGGCAGCTGGATGACCGATGTTAGTGCGTCTGATAAACAGGAGCTAGCTGCTCAGAGTATAAAATTGGCGTACGAAAGTGGGATTAATTATTTTGATTGCGCTGACGCCTATAGTGGTGGTGCGGCAGAACAATTCCTTGGTAAGACACTAAAACAGTTTCCGCGTAAGGAACTAGTGTTATCCAGTAAGGTCTTTTTCCCTACTGACAAGGGTGTGAATGATCGGGGATTGTCACGGAAACATATCATGGAATCTATTGATACTTCCTTAACAAATATGCAAATCGATTATTTAGACCTCTACTTCGCGCACCGCTTTGATCCAGAAACACCCTTAGTAGAAACGTTGCAGGCGTTGAGTGATCTGGTAGACCAGGGCAAAATCCTCTACTACGGTGTCAGTGAATGGCGCCCAGTCCAAATCCTGGAAGCTCAGTTAATTATTCAGGAACGTGGTTTACATCCAATGGCAGTGGTTCAACCGCAATACAATATGTTTGATCGGTATATTGAACATGAATTACTGGATGTTTGCGGTAAGCTAGGGTTAGGTGTCGTCCCATTTTCGCCCCTTTCTCAGGGGTTGCTCACGGGTAAGTATCGAAAGGGGCAGCCGATTCCTGCAGGCTCTCGAGCAACGTATCAAGGCCAGATTAAAGCATTGCTGACGGACGATAACCTGGATAAGGTTGAGGGCTTAATTAAGATGGCTGATGAACTCGATACGGATCTATCGACCTTTGCCTTAGCCTGGGCGCTTCGAGACCCTCGGATTTCCAGTTTGATTACCGGTGCCAGCAAACCCGAACAACTGAAAAATAATTTAAAAGCGATTGATTTAGAGATTCCGGCTGAATTTTACCCACGAATTGATAAGTTGTTTGGTTTTAAGAAGTTTTCAAGACAAATTGGTTAATGAATAATTGATTAAACGTGAAAAACGTCGACAGACTCTCGAGTTGAGAAAGTCTATCGGCGTTTTTGTGGTTCATTGATACTTGAAAAATTAACTATAAAACAGTTTCATCTCAATATCTTGATTATAGTTGCCAAATCCTTTGCCAAAAATTGTGCAACCACCGTTATTTTTAGCGTTCTTTTTAATGCCATAGCGAACCGCAAATGTTTGTTTATGGGTATCAATATCCTCCAACGAAACATCGGTAAATGGCTGGCCATCTAGGAAACTGCCATCGTGGGTTAAACGCAGTGTCTTCATGATACCGTACTGATTAACGTTGTCAGGGACCCATTCAGGGGTGTATTTGCCACGAGTATCAGAGAAGTCACCAGGAGCCGTCCAGGTGCCGATTTCGGTCCCATTGATATAGAAGGTAATGTCTGAAGGCCAAACGTTATTAGAGAAGGGAAATTCAGAGCCTAATTCCATGGATAGGTCTAGCATCTCTAACTTATTGTCTTTAGTGAGGTAATCGGGGAATTGGTACTCAACAAAACCGTTACACCACCAAACCATACCAGCGGAAATTCTATCTGGATCCATAAAATACGCGGGATTATCCACCTTACCGATGTAATCTGTTTTACCGGCAAGGCCGCAGGAAGGTTCCACAGAAAAATTAGTGAAGTGGCCAACGGGGACTTGTGTATTGTAGGACTCGAATTCAGGGTAAATGGTTTGTGGGAAGTGGACGTTGATCTTATCAACTGTTAACCGCGAGACTTTATTATGGCCAACCCGCTCGAACTTAATGATGCCAGCTTCTGCAAGCTTATTAAGGTGTTGCAGAACGATCGTTCCACTTAGGTCAAGCTCGGCTGCCAGTTCCCGGACACTCATTTTACGAACGGAAAGTTCTTGAATGATTTTTAAGCGCACAGGGCTTGCCAAGGCTTTATAAACAGGGAGTGAGCTTTCTGAGATATCAGATTCCATAAACGTAACCTCCAATGTTTTAAAAGATTGTGATTAAATTATCAATTTGTTTATCTTTAAGAACAAATTTGAATCCTCATTCATTATAGCAATGTTTTTATTGTTTTTAAATCATCCCCATAAATTGAAATAAAATAATTCTAATAATTGTGTGATTAATTAAGGCAACTGTCCCATTTCTGAGATTAAGCAGGAATATTTTGCACTTGAATACCCGTTAAATAGCTATTGTCTTGGAATATTAATCTAGTACGGCCAAATATTAGGGGATTATTAAAGGTCATTTTAAATAAAAATACCGGGAATAATCGAAAAAATCATTCAATAAATAATTTCTAATAAATTGAATTTATCAGTATAAAAATATCTAAATTACTTTTTGTTAGGATACAATGACCCGATAAAAGAATTTCAAGAAATATTTTCATTGTTTAAAATGCAAAAAGTTTGGAAAAACATCCAAAACCATATTGTAATCGCTTTCCGTTCATCATATGATAATCACGTGCACAAGAGGGCAACAAACTACGTAGTAAAAAGTTTAAGGAGAGTATCTAAATGGCGAATACAAATCAATATATTAATCCGCTGATTATTCAACGTGCGGATCCCTATATTTACAAACACACTGATGGTTATTATTACTTTACCGCTTCAGTGCCTGCATATAACTTGATTGAGATCCGTCGGGCTAAAACATTAGCTGGTTTAGCACATGCAGCTCCACGGACAATTTGGCGCAAACATGAAAACGGTCCCATGAGTCAATTGATTTGGGCACCTGAAATCCACTATATCGATGGTAAGTGGTTCATTTACTTTGCTGCTGCAGAGACAACGGCGTTAGATGAAAACGGGATGTTCCAGCATCGGATGTTCTGCATTGAATGCGATGAGGAAAATCCAATGACCAGTGAAGATAACTGGATTGAACGCGGTCAAGTGAAGACAAACATGGATACGTTTTCATTGGATGCCACTTGTTTTGAAGCAAATGGCAAACTGTACTATGTTTGGGCACAAAAAGATAAGGCCATTCGCGGTAATTCTAATTTATATATCGCCGAAATGGAAAATCCTTGGACTTTAAAGACTGATCCAGTCATGTTATCAAAGCCTGAATTCGATTGGGAAATCAAAGGATTCTGGGTTAACGAAGGACCAGCTATTATTCACAGAAATGGTCGTTATTTCTTAACCTATTCTGCTAGTGCTACTGATGAAAACTATGCAATGGGTATGCTCACTGTTAAAGATGACGTTGATTTATTGGACGCTTCTAACTGGTCAAAATCAGAGAAACCCGTTTTCCAAAGTGACCTCGAAACGCATCAATATGGTCCTGGACATAACTCATTTACAGTTGCTGAAGATGGCGAAACTGACATCATGGTTTATCACTGTCGCGACTATACCGAAATCAAGGGTGATCCGCTTTACGATCCTAACCGTCATACTAAGGTACAACCATTTACATGGAATGATGATGGTACACCAAACTTCGGTAAGCCAGTTCCTTATAATTACGAATAGAATAGGAGTGAAATATCTTGGAAAACACAGCTAAAACAAGTAAAAAGAAGGATTTCTGGGGTTTCCCAGTCACCCACTTTACTTACTTCTTCATGTGGCAAATTATCAATGGTTATTTAACACTTTGGATGGAACAAGTTGGCCATCTAAACGGGACCACAGCCGGATTCGTATTCTCAATGATGGCCGGTATGTCCTTAGTATTCCAACCAATCTTTGGGGTTATTTCCGATAGATTGGTCTTCAGAAAGAACTTATTAGTTACAATTGCGATTGCTGCTATTTTAATTGGACCTTATTTCCAATGGTTATTCTTGCCACTAGTGCACATGAACGCTGCATTAGTTGCCGTCGTAACTGGTATCTTCTTGAGTTTCGTATTCAACGGTGGTGTTTCGGTTGTTGAACAATACGTTCAACGTGCCAGTCTTGCCAACGGTTTTGAATACGCTCACTCACGTATGGGTGGTTCATTAGCCGGTGCCTGCGCCTCATTCTTAGGTGGTAAGCTCTTCCTATGGAGCCCTAACTCAATTTTCTGGGCATGTACTGTTATGGGTGCCATTTTAACCTTCACCATCGTTTTCAGTGATAAAATTCACATGGAAAACGCTGCTGCTGCAGGTGACACCAGCGACTCACTTAACTGGGGCTTAATTGGTCAAATTTTCAAAATCCGTAACTTCTGGATTCTATCAATCTTCTACATTGGTACTTCAGCTTTGTATGATGTTTTTGATCAACAATTCATCATCTTCTTCAAGACTTACTTTAACAGTGCCTCAGCTGGTACTACTGCATACAGTTATATGACTACTGCACAAATCGCTTTGGAATTCTTACTCATGTTCCCAATGCCATGGTTAATTAACAAGATCGGTTCACGTAATGGTTTGATTGCTTATGGTTGCATCTTGGCCATCCGGATCATTGGTAGTGCCCTTTCACCTAGTGTTGGTTGGGTTATCTTCCTTCGTTTGTTAGCTGGTTTCGAAATGCCTTTGGTATTGACTTCAATCATGAAGTACATTGCCGGAGCCTTCGATATCCGGGTTTACGCGACGGTTTATGCGCTAGCTTCTAACTTTGCTAAGCAAATATCCGTCTTCATCTTCTCTACTGTTGCTGGTAACTGGTATGATTCAATTGGTTTCCAACACACTTACTTCATTCTTGGCGCAATCGTTGCTGTGGCAACAATCATCGCCGCACTCTTCTTAACCAAAGAAGATCGTGTAGCTGCTGGTGAAGTTGCAGCCCCGGATGGTAAGAAATAGATAATTTTCGATCTCAGAAATCTCAGGACGCGTTCCTGA